>CAJTYI010000115.1 GCA_910584215.1 uncultured Roseburia sp.
CATGCGTTAGCACCCCGGCGTTTTGGAGGTTCGGGCAAAAACAAGAGCGTCTGCAGTTAGGATGCCGGCTGGACACCGCTTCCAATACTGAATAAAAAATATAACACTTCCGAATAAAAGCTATTTTGCATATTTATTCATTTATATGGTATGAAGCTTCCAGGCTAATAACCTATACTTATGTCAGATGTCAAAAAATATTTACTATTACTTAGTGAGATTGGGAGAAGTCGGATGATGAAAAGAGAGCAAGCAGAATTACTCGAACAGTTGCATCATGCGCTGCAGGCGCCGCCCGCGGCGGTGGACGGTACCTTGTGTCTGCAAAAGCCGGAAGAAATGCTTGCGCTTGCAAGAGAGCACGCCGTGATGCCGCTGCTCTATCACTTATGCGAAGTGCAGAGTAATTTGTCACAAGCGCAGCGGGCGGCGGTGCAGGCGGCGGCGAGGACGGCGGTGCGCACCAATTACCGTCTGCTGTTTGTGACGAAATTTGTCACCGAATATTTGCGGGGGCATGGAATCCGTGCCATCGTGTTAAAGGGTGCGGCGACGGCCACCTATTATCCGGTGCCGGAGCTGCGCAAGTCTGGGGACGTCGATCTGTTGATTCCAAGAGAAGCAGATTTTTCCCGGGCATGCGAGCTGTTGCAGCAGGTAGATTTTGTGCCCTGTGAAAAGCAGGATGCCCTGCATCATTTGGAGTTAAAGAATAAAGAGGGCATTTGTGTGGAGGTGCACCGTATTTTGGCGGAGCCCTTTGAGAGCAAAAAGGTGAACGCTTATCTTGAGAGCCTTTTGCCGGCGTTTTTTAGTGAAGTGTGCGAAAATGATGCATGGGGATTTCCTCTCTGCCAGCCCGCGGACGGATATCACGCATTTTATCTTATTCTTCATATGTTGCAGCATTTTTTGCGCGCCGGTTTTGGGCTGAAGTTTTTGTGCGACTGGGTGGTATTTTGGAACCGCCCGGTGGAGGCGGCGCAAAAACAGGTTTTTCTTCGCCTGGTGGAGGAGAGCCGCACCGGAGGCTTTGTCGGTATTCTGACCGCCGCCTGTGTGAGATATCTGGGACTGCCGGGAGAGCGTGCGGCGTTCATTCTTGAACAGTATCCTGCGGCTGGGGAAGTCGAAGCGTTTATGCATGAGATTTTTGGGGCGGGGGAGTTTGGGCATGTGCGCGAAAACCGCATGGTCGCCATGCGCACGGGCGGAATTTTCTCCTATGTGCGGGAGTTTCATCATCAGATGCGCCTCAATTATCCACGGGCCGGAAAGATCGTTGTGTTGTGGCCGGCGCTCTGGGCTGCGACACTGGCGCGGTTTGTGTATAACAATCATGCCGTGCGCGGTGTAAAAAGCACAGAGATTCTAAGGGAGGCGGGAAGGAGAAGCCGCCTGGTGGAAAAAATGAAACTTTTTTCACTCTGGTAATCAGGGGATACAAAGCAGATAAATTAAAAAGGTTTTAAAGAATCATGAACACAGTCAGTCGGGATTTGTTTGCCGCTATCCATGAAGATAAGTGGCTGAGTATCGAATATAAAAATAAAGAAGAGGAAATTACAAAGTACTGGATTGGAATACGGGCCATACAGCCGAACAAACGCTGCCTGGTGGTGGAAGGGTTTCATCTGACAAAGTACACGACGCAGGAGCTGATGATTTATCTGGACGCGATCGTATCCTCCCATGTGGTCGACGGCTCCTACTACCCGGTACCGCGGGAGCTCAAGGAGGAGCTCTATCTGTATCCCGAGCGGTATGCATCTGTCTTTTCGCAGACGGCCAATCTGAAGATATTAAATTATCTGGCGGATTGTAACCGGCTGGATGGCACGCCCTATAAGACGGATTATGCGCTGATCGATAAGCTCGACGCAGATGTGATCGGCAGGGAGGGAGTGTATCTGACGAGAGAGCAGTTCCGCGAGATCGTCCGCCAGTTTCAGATGGCTGCGAGGAGTACAAGCGCCCGGTTAAAGCTCAAACAGCTTGCGCTCAATGTGCTTAGCATCCCGACCAAGCAGGGGCTTTATGTGCTGCTGCACCGCAAACTGCGGCTGGATGTAAAGAACTGCCGCCTGATACCGGCGGAGGAAATCACGGTCTGCACAGAATTTACCATCAACGGTGCAAGGCAGAGTATCCGACGTTTTTTGGATGCCCAGGATTATGAACTGTTGGAGGAACCGCAGGCCCATCTGGAACAAATTAAAAACTGCATTACTGCGTCCAATCCACAGGTTGGCGGAGTGGATGACAGGCCCTATCTGATTGCGCTGGGTATGGAGGCGCTGGTCGATTTACAGAGCGAGTACGCCTATATCGCCAAGCTGTTCGAGAAGGGGCAGCCCACTGTACCGCTTATGGCATTTTTCGGCGATCTGTTAAAGCGGCCTGGCAGACGAAAAGACCTGCCCATTGCGCTGCTCTCCGGCAGGGTCAATCTCGATCAGCTTTTGGCAATCCACAACGCCATGAAATACCCGCTGACCTATGTGCAGGGGCCGCCGGGCACCGGCAAGACGAGCACGATTGTCAATACGCTGGTGACGGCGTTTTTTAACGAAAAGACGGTGCTCTTTGCCTCATACAATAATCATCCGATCGACGGTGTCTGCGAAAAACTGATGCGGATACCGTATCAGGGCAAAGAGATCCCGTTTCCGATTATCCGCCTGGGAAATGACGACAAAGTGAAAGAAGCGCTGCTTACGATGCGCAGGCTGTTTGAGGAAACGCAAAATATCAAGATTTTTTCCAATACCTTAGACCGCAGAAAAGATCAGAGAATTGATCAGACGAGGGCGCTCACCGCGTTACTTTTGCGCCACGAGGAAAAACTAGATCTGATGGAGCGCAAGGAGGCCCTGCAAAAATTGTGGGAGGAGAATCAAAGATACCTTCCATTTCAGACCTATCTCACCGGTGTGCAGTTGTCCGCGATTGACGACAAGTTAAAGCGCCTCGGCGAAGTCACGCAGGAGGAGGCGCTAAAACTGGTGCTTTCCGACGAGGAGGAATTTAAACAATATCTTTATTATGCGTCGGCCAGGTATATCAAGCGTCTCGGGGAACCCAAAAATGAAGACCTGCGCAAAATTATCTACCATGAAAAGGAGAGCGAGCGGGTAAAGCTGTTTCACGAATATTTGAGCAGGGCCGAGAACGTCAAAAAATTTTTGCGCATATTTCCGATCGTGGCGACGACTTCGATGTCCGCGCACCGGATAGGGGAGCCGGACACTTATTTTGACATGACAGTGATGGATGAGGCGAGCCAGGGAAATTTGGCGATCTCACTTTTGCCGATTCTGCGTGGCAAAAATTTAATGCTGGTCGGCGATCCGCAGCAGCTTAGCCCTGTGATTTTGCTTGACCCAAAAGACAATGCCAAGCTGCGCAAGATCTATCATGTGCCACAGGAGTATGATTATATCAAAAATTCCATCTATAAGACATATCTTGCCTGCGATGCCGTCAGCGAGGAAATCCTCTTAAGCCACCATTACCGCTGCGACAAGAAGATTATTGAATTTAATAACCGCAAGTATTATCACGGAAAACTGGTGGTGGAGACGGAGTCAGAGAGTGAGAATCCGCTGGTGTTCTGGGATATGGAGGAAGATGTGAGCTCTTACAAGAATACGGCGCCAAGGGAGGCGGCCGAGGTTGTGGAGTTTATTCTTAAGAACCGGGAAAAAAGCATCGGCATCATCACCCCGTTTACCAACCAGAAAGAATATCTCAATCTGCTGTTGCGCAGGCAGGGAATCGAAGATGTGACATGCGGGACGGTACATGCGTTTCAGGGGGATGAAAAGGATATTATATTATTTTCTCTTGCGCTCACGGACAAGACCCATCCAAAGACTTACGGCTGGCTGAAAAATAATAAAGAACTGATCAATGTCGCGACTTCACGCGCCAAGGAACAGTTGATTGTGATCTCCAGCCGCAAAGAGCTGGAGCGACTTCACACGGGGACTGCCGGGACAGGAGCGGGAGAGGCTTCATCGGGGGAGAAACTGCCGGACCGGCTGGAGGCGGACGATATGTATGAGTTAGTGCAATATGTGGAGAGCAACGGAACCTCAAAGATTACCGCTAGGGTCAGCGATTCAAGGGCGCTCGGCATCAAGCCTTACAGCGCGACGACGGAGCGCATTTTCTTTGACACGCTCAATCATGCGCTCGGCAATGTGCTCAACACCGAGCAGAAGTGTGAAGTGAAAAAGGATGTCGACATTGCCGATATTCTGCCGGGGGCAGCAGCCGCGCAGCCACTGTTCGCCGACGGACATTTTGATTTTGTGGTCTATGAAAAAGAGGCGAGGAAAGAGGGAAAGCCGGTTCTCGCCATCGAATTGCAGGGACGACAGCCGTTTGACGAGGAATACATGATGGCGCGCAGCAGGCAAAAAGCCGAGATCTGCCGGCGAAACGGGGTGGAGCTGATTCATATTGAGCATTCATATGCCAGGCGTTACCAGTATATTAAAGATATTTTAATTTCGTATTTTAAGCATATTTGAATTTGTGTATATGAAAGTGATCATTTCATTACTGGGACGACCCGTTCGCGGGATGGAAAATTTTGTACGCTATTTTTTCCACTGCTTCGATCTTTGTGATGATGCTCTTATTTCAAAAAATCAGAAAGGAGCGGCAGGAGTCCCTGCAGCGTGAACTGTTGTCGCTTCAGTTGGAGCATACCAGAGAGCATATCGCCAAGGTGGAGAGTTTATATCAGGATATCCGCAGTTTAAAGCACGATATGGCAAATCATGTGGTCACGCTCGAGCGGCTCTGCGGCCAGGGGGAGAGTGGGGAGGCAGGACGATATGCGAAACATCTCAAAGAGCAGTATATTGAGACGGCCGGCACAGTCAGGACAGGACATCCGGTGACAGACGTGATCTTGCAGGAGAAGCGCTGCGAGATTGTCAATGGCTTCACAGGGGGATTTGACCGGGACGCTGCAAGCGGTCTGCCATTTACTACCAAAAAAGTACAGGGGAAACATGAGTACGGTCTGCGCAATATGCAAAAAGTCGCATAAAAATATTTTGGAGCGATAGAGATCGAAAAAGAGGGGGAGCACGTCCGGCTTACGGTCATGCTGCAAATGGAAGCGTGCCCGAAGATGCCTTCTGTCTGAGATAACCGGCCATGCCATCAAAAGAAAAGCGATTTGTGATGTCCAGTTGTGTAATCCATATAATGAGAAGCGAAAATTGCCCGATATAGAACATAGATAGCCAGAGCGATCATCGCGGTGAGTGTAAGAGAAATCTTATACCCCAAGTACACTCATGAATGCGCATAAACATGGCGCAGAAATGGAGACCGATATGGAAGTGGAAAAAAACAATAAAACAGATTTTGAGGAAAGGCCGGATCGCAGCAAGACCAACAGGGCGAGGGATGACTTTGAGGATAGAAGAAGATTTCAGCGCAAGATTGCGCGCAAGATTTATAAAAAAGAGCTCCTAAAAAAACAATTATTAAAAAAGCAGCGGCAAAAGCTGTTGTTAAAGCAATGGCTCGAACTAAAAAGGCGCCGGGAGAAGATGTTTGCGGAGAGCGCCGAGTTAAGATGGGAGAATTATGAGCGTTTCCTGCGGGAGCGCATTGATTGCAGAGTAGAAGAAAAACAACAGGAGTGTGAAAGAATCATAAAGGCTGCAAAGGCCGCATCAGCGTATGAGAAAAATTTCAGGATCGAAGAGGAAGAACGCCACTACATGAAGAGAAGTCGGGAAAACAATGGCTGACCTGGGTGCTGGGGCAGATGAAAAGAGCCAGGGATTGAAAAGATTCCCGGCTCTTTTTATGCGCAGGGGTGCGAAGTGAAAATAGCTGCTGTTGCAGCACGCACCCCGCGCAGCGAGTAGGGAAGAAATCTCCCCTACTCGATTGTACACGGACGCGGAATTTCGTTTTTTTCAAGTTTATGTTACAATCTTTGTAACGAAATGGAAGTGTAACCGTCTAATCTATGGAAGCAGGAGGAGGTGATAAGCTTGTGTCTATGGAAAAATTGTACCGCGCCTATTACATGGATGTCTATTCATTTGCCATGACGATGGTAAAAGATTCCAATCTGGCCGAAGAGATCACGCAGGAAACCTTTTATCGCGCTATGAGAAGCCGTTTTTTGGGAAAGTCAAGTGAATTGACCTGGCTGTGCGCGATTGCCAAAAATCTGTGTGTGGATGCGCTGCGGGCAAAAAATAAGACAGGTGAAATTGCTAATGACACGCAGGCCCCCACAAATGTGGAACAGATGGTCATGGACAAAGCCTCCACACTTGCCATACATCAGGCGCTTCATGTGATGGAGGAACCTTATAAAGAGGTATTTTCTCTGCGGATATTTGGGGAGCTGTCGTTTGCCGAGATTGGCACGATATTCGGGAAAACAGAAAACTGGGCGAGAGTGACTTATCATCGGGCAAAGCTCAGATTGCAGGGACAGCTTAAAATCTAAAACTACTATATAGTCGTAGGGTATGAACCTATGGGCAGTAACAGTTTAGAATAATATCATCAAAAAGAATAATGATGCATATCTGTCCGATCAGAAGTGATATAAATTAATATTCACAGCGTACATGCGGCGTCCGGCAGGCAGCATAAATGCAGGAGCTATTTGTCTTTTGACCCTCCGGAAAAACGTCAGGGGTTCTCGCATGCCGTTTGGGGCATCGGGTTGCGCGTCTTTTCAGTGTTGAACCACCTCGTAGTGTCTGTCCGTCCCGGTAAAGACAGAAATC
>CAJTYI010000116.1 GCA_910584215.1 uncultured Roseburia sp.
GTTATAACATAAAAATTCTTAACAAGTCTTTAACTTTTGACGAAATACAAAAACGTATCATGCAGTTACCAAAATAAAATAAGCGGAGTAGTTTAAATTGTTGAATTTTCACTATCTGTTTTCCTCCCGTTTTCTTTTATCAGCCGGCTTTTTCGCATCCTTTGGTATCATCCACAAACGGCTGAATTTTGCCACGCCGGGTATACGGTTTTCCTCACATAGCTTTTGCACCCGTCTTTCTGAAATGCCCCATCTTTTCGCTGCTTCCGGTGCAGAAATATACTCTATCAACTTTATTCACCCTTTCATTCAATTTTATCAGTATAATTATATTCGTCTAACCGAATAAATACAAGATTCTTTTTGTACACAACAAAGATCTAACAAACATCATGGAAATGTGCACAACTGGCTATTACGTCATGGATAATCCATAAAACAGTCAGTTATACGACATTTCCACAATGTCGATTACGCCGGAATCCCTATCATTCTATCTTTCTTATTCAAAAGCAGCATTAAAAAAAGCCCTGCATTGCACAGAGCCTTTCTAATCTTTGTTTAACCGCTAACTACCATCTGATTTTTGAGCGGAACCGATATTACAGACATATCCCCACTGCTTTGGCAAAATCAGCTTTTCTCCCAATCAGTTCCGACTGCTTTTCTTCCGGCAGACTGTCAAATACTTTCTCATTCTCACTGTCGGTATATGTTTCATCTTCAGCAAAACCGCTTGACAGCTCATAGTATTTCAGCATGACAAAGCCATACCTGTCTTCATCAAGTACCATGATCTCTGCCATCTCGTACAGTTCCGCAAACGCATCAGCTACCTTCCTGCTTTTTCCCGTTCTTCCGCTGTGATAAAAATCCGTTTTTCCATAGTGTTCTACCTCTTTCCTTATAAAATTTTACCATATTCATTTTATAAGAACCACCTTTGCACACCAGCTTCTTCCCTTTTTGCTAAAACCCACTTTACTAACAATTCACTTTAGTTAATCTGGGGTGGGAATTTCCCTATTTAACAGCAACCGAGATGAAGGCAACCTATATTTCAGACTGCCCGGAAGTGCTGGATGTAAAAGAAAAGGGCGGATATGCCAAGACAAAAGCGCGAGGAACCGCCAATGTTACGGTCAACTGCCAGGGTGAATCGGCATCTTTCCCTGTCACAGTGGTGGACGAAGGGGCATTCTCCGCGGGAAGGGAGGCGCTCGTTGAAAAATGGGATGCTGCGGGCAGAGCGCTTGCAAAAAAAATCCCGAAAAAGCTGACGCCCGAAAACGGTTATGAACTGTTCCGTGCACTAAAGACGTATCTTAGCGTTTTTGCAGATTCTTCCCTTAAAGAGGAAAGCCGCGGGGCTTACACGGTACAGTGTATGATGCGTGGATTGACAAAAGATGAAAAAAACAGAATAGCGCCGGCCTGTTCTTCTTATGAACTGGCGCACTCGATGATATTGCATTACATTGCAAAATATCACCCGATATACAATAAAAAATACTGGACAGACAAAGACGGGAAATATTTTAAAGTTTCTGCAACTCAGAACCAGATTACTTTAAAAATGAAAAAGAAACTCACTGCATATGCCCTCCTGGCCCTGTATTTTCATGAAGTTCTATGTGATATCGACGGCTATGGGCCGGAAGGGGCAATTACCCCGCTGGCGATCTGTGCAACAGCTCAAAAAGGACGTTTTGAAGCCCGGGGGTATATTGGAAAATATGAGGACAGTGACAAAAGATACACAGGCATTGAAAAGCAGTCAGCGTTTTTTAAAGTTTTCGACAATCTGTATCATCTCTTCGGAGGGATTGGAGATCACCGCACAGTTACAGATCTCACAGGGCGGATTCTCCCGCACATTGTCGACGGCTGCGGTGACTGCAGCGACGCTTCCAGTGACAAATACCAGCGCATGACCCCCGCATTTGGTATCTTTTGTCTGGTAAGTGACTTCTGCTATTTTTAACATCTGGTCGGTGACGAGCACGGCATTGGCGGCACCGAGAACTTCTACTAATCCATAAGCTCCATATCTCATAGTATGTACCTGCCCTTTCTATTTGTTAATCGTCATGGTAATAGCTGTCTCCGTGCCAGCAGACGGAGCGGCGATTACAGTGTGTGATACAATGGTGGAGATGGGTTCTGCCGCCTGTAGTGCGGCATCCATCGCGGCATTGACATCGGAAATCGTCCCGCGCATTTTGACACAGGCGCCGGACTTTAAACGGTTTCGCTCCACTGATTGAATATGAACTGCGGCAGCTTTTGCGGCGGCATCCAGTGCCACGAAACAGGCACATTCACTGTCCAGCTCAAATACACCGATTGCCATTCCTTCATAATTAACGCTCATAATGGTATCCCTTTCTCAGAGCATTTCTCTGCATTCTTCTTAAAATATGCCTAATCCTTGCCAGAAAATTTAGTAATTGATAATCTTTATTTTACTATGATAACAATAAAAATGCAAGTCATGGTTTGGCTGGTGACTGTTAGTTTGATGGAGCTAAGACACATACGCCATTAAGCTTTTTTAAATTACTATAAGAAAGACTATGATAATTCCGATGAGCTAAGAGACGGCGGAAATTTGTCTAAACGATAATCATACATTGCTGGATACTCCTGAGGAAGCATACATTGGAAACAAAATCGTGATCGTAAAAGTATGATCACACAATGCAGCGCTTACAGTTCCACCCATCTCTTCCGTAAAATATTTCACGATGGTGAGGCCAAGCCCGGTGACTTTGCGCGTTTTGGATTGTTCCGTAGTATAGAAACGATCGAATATATGCTCTATGTCACTGCTTTCGATGCTCTGGGTCAGGTTTTCGGCAGACAGCTTGACATATTTGTCCTGGTGTTGCAGACAAAACCGAAAATCTCCGGTTCCGTGAACGAGCGCATTTTTGATAAGATTTTCAATGATTCGTTTCGCAGCATGAGCGTCCGCCCTGATAAAACAAGGAGATTCGCTCATTATTACAGTTGGTTCATACCCAAGGCGGATGAAATCATCGTAAAACAGAGATAGGGTGTCTGCAAAGATATTACATAGGTTAAGGCGCTCCGTTTCCAGGACGATTTCACCGGCCTCCAGCCTTGCATACTCAAAAAGCAGCTCCAAAAGATCTACAACATCGTCCATGCGCTTTTCTATCTTGCTGATGTATAGGCGCTTTTTTTCTTCGTCTGTCACCATTCCTCCAAGCAGCATCTGTGTATAGCCTTTGGCGCTGGTGAGAGGTGTTCGTATATCGTGTGAGATACCGATAATGCTTGTGCGGTAGCTCTGGTTTCCCCGCTTTAACATGGACATTTGCGCGCGCTTCAACTGCCAGATGCGGTTTAACTCGCCAATCAGCTCTTCCGTTTTGCCGATGCGGCAGTAGGAAGATAAGCAGTAATTTGTGTCTTCCTGTTCCAATAGCTTCATTTGCTGTAGGAGATAATTGATCTGCTGGTGATAACGCCATAAGCGTATTGCGAGAATTAAAATTATGGTGGCGAATCCGGCTGCCCATATTATTGTCATATATTTTCCTCCTCGTAGCTATGTGGTAACGTAAAACCATCTGCAACATGTCAATCGATATTTCCGCTGCTTGTAGATCGCTTTATTGAGTGATCGTTCTTCGCAGGCTAATTCCGATCAACCTGCGAAAGCAGGAGTAGAAATCAGCAGTGAGAATCCCCGCTTTTGGGGGATTCTCAGGCGTGAGATATAGAACTACTTGGCGAAATGCCCACTGGCATGAGCTTTAGAAGTTCTTCTCACGCTATATCCCTCCAACGATGGCACAATATTCCGCCGGTCAGTGTGATGATCATCCATACACCCGCTACGATGACCGATCTGACAATAAACTGCGTGGGGATGTGGGTCACGGGGCAGCTGGTAATCAAAGACATGATCCAATAGTCCGATATCTCCAGCTGGATACCAAGAGTGTTTATGAGCAGATCGATGACGCTCAGTATCGGAGAGGAAAGCATTAAAATACCTAAAATGGATAGCAGGATTCCGGCAACGTTTCTCGTGATCTCACAGATCAGCAAAATGATTGCAGTGTAGCTCACTAGATAAATAAGGTGTATGGTGAGATACATAATAAAGTCATGAAAAAAAGTTCCGTTGATTGTTTCGCTTCCGTAACAGAAGATTCCGCCCACGAGAACAACCGCGGCAGTCAGCAGATAGATGGTTACAGCCCCGAGCTCTGCGATCAGAAATCTGGCAAAATAAAGCTTCTCCCGTCGAACACCTTTGCCGACAAAATTTTTAATAGCACCGCTCCTATAATCGCCGATGGCGAACAGGCACAGGAAGATTGTGACGAAGATCAGGGTGTTGGTGTTCGCAAACATCTGTCTTAAGATATCAAGGATATCGGAATTGGAGAGGCTTTCCATAATAACTGCATTGGTTCCACCCGAGATATCAACGAATCCGCTTTGAAAAACGGCATAAACAAAATATGTGATCATAGAAAACACGACGGCCAAAATAAGCGCCACTTTATAGCTCATACTCTTTTTTAATTTATATAACTCTGCACCGATTAAATTTATCATGATTTCTCCATTTCTGCGCTGCTTTTTGCGCATATCGAGTTTGTGTAAGCCATTATGGCTTTGCAGCGCGCAGACACAAATCTCGCGATTGAAAATTTTAATTTTCAATCTTTTCTCCTTTTCTACATTGTGAACTACATTCCCATCAGTTTTGTTGCGCATAGCGAGATGGCATCTATTTTTTTAATGTCGTTCCATTTTCGACTAAATTCATAAAATAGCTTTCCAGATCCTGCCCTGCGAGGTAGCTTTCACTGATATTGATTCCGGCAAGAATTAATCTGCGATTGATGTTGGAGGACTGCTCCAACTGTTCATAGATGCGTATGATTCCGCTTTCGGGAACATCAAATTCCTCAATGTGCAGCTCTTCCTCAAGTATATGGACCGCCTGCTCTGTATTGTCCACCGCCAGCCGCTGGCATCGGCGGCATCGTTTGGACAGCTCTGCGGCGTCAAACTCTTCTGCCAGCGCACCGTCGCGGATGATACCGTAAGCCGTGGCTATTTTGGATAGTTCGCCTAAGATATGGCTGGAAATCATGATCGTAATATTTTTTTCTCTGTTTAATTTGACAAGCAGCTCTCTCATCTGCTTGATGCCCTGTGGGTCTAATCCGTTGATCGGCTCGTCCAAAATCAAAAAGTCCGGGCTCCGCAGCAACGCAATCGCAATCCCAAGGCGCTGTTTCATGCCCATTGAAAAATTGCCGGCTTTTTTCTTTCCGGTATCTGCCAGCCCTACAAAAGAGAGAGTATGTTCTACAATGGACTTATCGGGAATCCCGTAGGCCCGTCTTACGACCTCCAGGTTTTCCCGTGCACTCATACCGCGGTAAAGACCTGGCGATTCGATCAGGGTGCCAATCCGCGCGCGTTGATTTTCGATGTCGGTTTGACCAAACAATTCTATGGTACCTGCGTTTGGCCGGGCAAGGCCGGATACCATGCGCATGAGAGTCGTTTTCCCCGCGCCGTTTTTTCCGATAAATCCGTAGATGTCGCCTTGTTTTACATGGATGCTCACCTCATTGACCGCTCGTTTTTTGTCGTAAACTTTGGTGAGTTTTTCCGTTTTTAGTACAAATTTTTCTTCTTTTCCCATTTTTAGCCTCCATGCTGCGCTCTGATGTAACAGCGGTTGACAGGAAAGTTTTTGCGCAGCCAAAAACTTGACAATTGCGTAGATTGATAGCAAACGTGAGCCCGCTGTATGTTTCCTGACAATTTGCAGTCTATCAGGCATTGTTTTAGAAAGAGTAGGAAAAGTATAAAGAAATCATAAAGTTTTCATTTTAAATCCGATGCCCCAGACTGTTTGTATGTAGGATTCCCCGCCGTTTACCCTGGCTAATTTCTGGCGAATATTGCTGATGTGGACATTCACGGCGTTGTCTTCCCCCACAAACTCTTCGTTCCAGACGGACTCGTAAATATTATTTTTCGTGAAAACTTTTTGCGGGTTGGACATTAGCAGCTCCAAAATCAGATATTCACGTTTCGTCAGCGCAATTTCCTGGCCAGAAACGGTGACCCGATGCCTGTCGGGTTCCATGGCTATGTCCTTAAATGTGATTGTTTTTGCAGGATGTGACGTGACGTGGTCGGTTCCTTTTCTGCGAAGTACTGCCTCTAAGCGTGCGAGTAGCTCGTCCGTGTCGAACGGTTTTATGATATAGTCGTCCGCCCCTGCCCGCAGCAGTTCCACGCGGGAGCGAACAGTATCTTTTGCCGAGGTAACGAGGACGGCGATGTCCGTATGTTTTGCTCTGATCTTTTGCAGGAGCTCTTCGCCGGAGAGGCCAGGCAGCATCAGATCGAGCAAAATCGCCTGCGGTGTTTCTTTTTCCAGGCAAAGCAGGGCTTCCGTCCCGGAATAGGCGGATCTAGTGGCATAACCGTTGCATTGCAACAGCTCTGTCAACATCTGATTGATTTCGTTGTCATCTTCAATTATCAGGATATAGGTCTGCATGGTGGATACCTTCTTTCTACTACAAAATTGTATAGATAACTAGCCGTTGTTTTGACTGAACAAGTATCTATGTGTTGCATATTTATTCTATCATAAACTTCTAAAAACTTTTTCTTTTTCACAAGGTAAATGCGGC
>CAJTYI010000117.1 GCA_910584215.1 uncultured Roseburia sp.
TCTGTCTTTCACCGGGCGAACAGGCACAAGAGGTTGTCCAACCTTGAAAAGACGTGTATCATAGCTGGATGCCCCAACGTCATGCGTTAGTACCCCGACGTTTTGCAGGTTTGGGCAAAAACAAGAGCACCTGCAGTTAGGATGCTGGCTGGACGCCGCTCGTATCTGGGAATAGAAAATATATCACTTCGATTAACAACCATTTTGCATATTTATTCATTTCTATGAGATAAAGTTTCCCAGCTAACAACCTATAGAATTGGGTTTGAAATGTAACATGTGAGAGCTTACTTTTTGCATCCATGTGAGCAGAAATTATAAATATTACTGGTGCAGCGCCGTTTTGGCATGATATAATATAACAGTCGCAGGGTTCTTTCGTGAGCGGCGGATGGGAAGAGTGGTAGCTGATACGATAAAATATCATAATTTTGATAGCGAATTTTTAGATCTCATGAAAAAAATCATATTCCATATAAATTTGACAGCAAATAAGATGTGTATGTGATATACAGATATAAATAGTGCTTTTATTCATGGTAATCCATACAGAGCAAAGAGTTTAAGGAGGTAGGCTTGATCGTTAGAATTATCAAGCTCAGAATGGGAGGAAAGATGAAGGGGCGATTGTATGTTAAGAAGCTGCTTGTCTGTGCGATGATCGGCACAATTTTATTAGGCGGTTGCACGGACAAATATGAAACGGCAGAGGAGGACACCGAACTCGCGAGCGAAGATTTTGGCGAAGAGATGGCGGCAGAGCCAAAGGAAGCAGAACCTGCAATAGTAGAAGCAGACTGGTCCGATTACTTTGAAGGACTGGATGGTGCGGCAGTTATCTACGATCCTCTGCAACAGAGGTTTACGGTCTATAACCGTGAACTTGCCGAAACGAGACGGTCTCCATGCTCCACATTTAAAATAATTTCTTCTTTGATTGCCTTGGAAAATGGCATCATCGAGCCGGATGATTCCACACGCAAGTGGAGCGGCGAAATATTTTGGAATGAAAAATGGAACCGTGATATTGACTTTGGCGATGCTTTTCGCGCATCGTGCGTCTGGTATTTCAGGGAAGTCATAGATGATATTGGGCAGCAGAGGATGCAGGAAGCGTTGAACAGACTTTGCTATGGCAACTGTGATATTTCCGACTGGGAAGGACGGCTGAACACCAATAACAATAACCGGGCATTGACCGGATTTTGGATTGAATCATCACTGGCTATTTCGGCCAAAGAGCAGACAGAGGTATTGGCGCGCATTTTTGGGGAAGATTCCGCTTATTCGGAGAGGACACGAAATGAATTAAAAGAAGTCATGCGGATAGAAGAGCAGATGGATGAGGACTGTGTGATCTATGGCAAAACCGGAATGGGCAAAGCGAACGGAATCCTTGTGGACGCGTGGTTTGCCGGTGTTGCGGAGACCGCAGAGGGGGATAGGTATTTCTGCGTCTATCTGGGGAGGACCAAAGATCAGAATGTATCGAGCGCTACGGCAAAAGAAATTGCAATCCGGCTGGTAGCGGGAATGAGCGAGGACGGGCACTTATAGAGATCGCTTCATTTTAACCGTAACGCCATCTGTCTCCGCAGCTTTGCTTCGGGCTGGCAGCCTTTTCACAGGTTTGCTGTGCCCGTCCGCTTCTCTGCGTGTTCGCATTTTTTAAGCGTGATTACTTTGGTATAATTACAATGTTTTATGCTATGGATTTTTAATCTGTAATCACCAAAATAAGAATATAGGTCTTTCTTCACGAAATCATGATAAGGCTTTGGTTCCAAAATATGTATCGGCATAAACAGTAGTTTTTTAAAAGGGTGTCGACTTGGCTCCCACTCTGTAATAATGATTTCTCCATCCGGCTTCAGTATCCGTTTTGCTTCTTTGAGTATCTTGCCGGCAAGTGTTTCGTCCAGCTCATGCAAGACGAGAGAAAGGAGTATTTTGTCAAAACAGCCGTCTTTAAATTTCAAGTCAGTGGCGTCCATTTGGTATAATCTGACATTCTTCAAGCCGGCACGTTTCACTTTATTTTTTGCCACTCTAAGCATATTACCTGATAAATCTACGCCAATGATCTGTATTTTTGTATGAACCTTGGCAAGCGCAATGGCATTTGCAGCAGTACCTGTACATAAGTCAAGAATTTTTTCATTCCCTGTTATCGCATCGAGAAGCGCTTTCCTTGGACTTTTTTCAAAGTCTCTAAAGTAAACGATGTCTATGATATCATAAAATTTAGCAAATATCTTATAATATAGATTCATGTTCTCTTTTATCCTTTCATGGAAGCGATTGTTTTTTTCCGAAATATCGAAACGTTTGCTGCGCATATGCCTTATATTCATCCCCAAACATGTGATACATGTGCGACTCCTCCTGTAAAATTTGGAGATGCAGCATCACGACTGCCCAGACAGAGACTGTCATGAGCGGTATATTAAAGAAAATGAGGCACATGGAAAGATAGATCAAATCGAATCCTACAAAGGCAGGATTTCTACTCCATTTATAGATGCCATCTGTGATTAAGGATGTTTTTTCTACTGGAATTCCTACCCTCCAGCTGGTTTTCATGGCGATTATCGCGGACGCAAAAAAGATTAGGCCTGATATACCGATTATGATTCCCAAAATTCTGACTTCTCTTACCGGAAACCGCTTTACTAAAAATATGCTGCCTACCGCGAGGAGCAGGGCCAGTACTGTCGCACAGCACATCATACGTTCAATCCATATTACTCGCTTGGGTTTATTTCCAATCCCCATCTGGTTCGTTTTTATGGATTGCTGTTTTTGAATGATGATTTTTGTAAAATAGAATGTATAGAATACCGCTAAAATCAAAATGGCGATCAGCTGATAAATCATACTTGCCTCCTCATTTATGGACTTTTCATTTCAAAGATTTATTTACAGATGTGATGAATATATTCAGCCTTGCATTTTTATTGTTCTTGCTCTGGTCAAATGCGCTACAACATGCATTTTGAGCGTTCAATCACCTGTCATATAATGAACATTTGCTTAATTGTTCAATTATTAAAACTATTTAAACACGCCTGGGAATGTTTGTCAATCCTTTTTTGCAAGCAAAATGCATTCAGAGACTTGAAATAATGAGCAGATTCCGATATAATGAAAGTGTTCACTTGCATGGAGGTGATAATTTTGGATGAGACAAGTCAGAAAATAATTGACGCTGCCATGATGTTAGTACGGGATAACGGATATGTTGCCACTACAACGAAAGCGATCGCAAAAGCCGCAGGTGTCAATGAGTGTACCCTGTTTCGCAAATTTAAAAATAAGAAAGATATTGTGTTACAGGGGGTAAATCAAGCTGGATGGAGAGCCAATGTCACGCCAGAAATCTTTGAAAACGTGCAGTGGGATCTGCGGGCAGACATAGAGATGTTTATGAGAGCATATATGGACAGGATGACGCCAGACTTTGTAAAGCTATCCATCGGTTTGAGGGCGCCGCAAATATATGAAGATACCTCTTCTCATATTATGAAAGTCCCACAGGCTTTTTTATCGTCGTTCACGCAGTATCTTAATAAAATGCAGGAGCTGGGAAACATACCGGAAGCAGATTTTGACGCTTTGGCGCTGACCATTTTCTCGTCAACATTTGGATATGCGTTTTTAAACGCTTCCTTTGGTAATGAATTATCAAATGTGGAAAAAGAGGAATTTATAAAAAACAGCGTACAAATGTTTATAAAAGGATTAGAACAGTGAAAATCGGTACTGCTTTACGGCAGTGCCGAAAAAAATGCACCAAATGCAAGCAAGTACATGCATACAACAGGAGGGATGATAGGATGGAGATCACAGATAGGGAGATCACAGGGGCTCAATTATTCGTAAAAGCATTAAAGGAGGAAGCCGTTTCAACTTTATTTGCTTATCCAGGAGGGCAGGTAATAGACCTGTTTCATGCTCTGTATGGAGAAAAAGATATAGATGTTATTCTGCCGCGCCATGAGCAGGGGCTGATTCATGCGGCAGACGGATATGCCCGCTCCACCGGCAAGGCAGGCGTTTGTCTTGTAACCAGCGGGCCGGGGGCGACCAATCTTGTCACAGGTATTGCCACTGCAAATTATGACAGCGTCCCACTGGTATGTTTTACAGGGCAAGTGCCGACAAATCTTATTGGGAATGATGCGTTTCAGGAAGTAGATATCGTAGGCATCACAAGAAGTATCAGCAAATATGCGGTAACTGTGCGTAAAAGAGAGGATTTGGCAGAAACCATCAGAAAGGCATTTTATATTGCAACGACGGGGAGGCCGGGAGTGGTTGTAGTTGATTTGCCAAAGGATGTTCAGCGGGCATATGGCAGTGACCATTATCAAAAGGAGATCGTCGTCAGAGGTTATAAACCGAATAATTCTGTTAATATGGGACAATTAAATAAGGCATGGGATATGTTGAACCATGCCCAAAAGCCAGTTTTTTTGATAGGCGGTGGGGTTAAGATTGCCCATGCGCAGAAAGAAATGACACAGCTCGCGGAGCTGACAGGCGTTCCCGTTATCACAACGATTATGGGAAAAGGCGCGATCCCCACAACGAACAGTTTGTATGTTGGAAATATCGGCATTCATGGAAGTTATGCGGCTAATTCTGCGATCAGTAATTGTGATGTTCTTTTCTCTATAGGAACGCGGTTTAATGACCGTATTACCGGAAAAATAGAAGAGTTTGCGGCAAACGCGAGGATTATCCATATCGACATTGATGCGTCGTCTATTTCCCGCAATATTGTGGTTGATATTCCGATCGTGGCCGATGCAAAAATAGCGATCTGCGCTTTGCTTGAAAAGGTAAAACCGCTTCAAATTTCAAAGTGGACAGAGCAGATAAACCGTTGGAAAATGGCATATCCGATTGACATGGGAAAGATCGGTGTGACACCGCAGAGGGTGATTCAATCGGTCAATGATGTTTTTAAGGATGCGGTTGTCACTACCGATGTGGGGCAAAATCAATTATGGACAACGCAGTTTCTGGATGTCAGTGAGAATAAGCAAATGCTGACATCTGGAGGTTTGGGAACGATGGGATATGGTTTTCCCTCCGCAATCGGAGCAAAGCTTGGCAACCCTGATAAAGATGTCATTGTGATCTCTGGTGATGGCGGTATGCAAATGAATATTCAAGAGATGGCAACCGCCGTTGTGTACGAATTGCCTATTATTATCTGTATATTAAATAATGGATATTTGGGCAATGTTCGGCAATGGCAGGAATTGTTCTATGACAGGTGTTATTCGAGTACCTGTATGCGTTACCGAAGAAGTTGTGAGACAGGCTGTAATACCCCGAGTCATAGCTGTCCAGCATATACGCCTGATTTTGTTGCACTGGCCGAAAGTTATGGAGCCAAAAGCATATGTGTTACAAAAGCAGAGGATATAAAATCGGCTTTGTTAAGTGCGAAGCAGAATACGAAAACGCCTACGGTTATTGAGTTTATCATAGACAGAGAAGTTAATGTTATGCCGATTGTTCCGCCGGGCAACTCTCTGAATGACATGATTTTGACAAGTGAGGAGTAAAGGTTGAATAAATTCTCTGATGAGCAATTTATTCAACCAAGAATTTGTGCCGAAGCGTCACAAATTCCGTTGATTGCAGAGCAGAATTTGATATTCTGCTCGCGGTCTCAGCACGGAAAAAATGAAAAAGCAGTGTTTTTTGTTCCATTATAGATGTATGACGGCATTACCCGAATACCTTTATAATAAATTTCGCTATTCCGCAATTTATAGGTCGAAACGGCGGGAACGGCGTTTTTCTTTGTTGACTTTTTCGTAATCATGTTAAAGGCTTTCTTTGCAACATCTCCCATAAGCATAATAACCTTTGTATTGGGGAATAAAGAAAGCTCTGCCTCTAAATATGGCAAGCTGCTTTCAATACTGCTTTTGTCGATGGCATATTCTGTCTTTGGGGTTTTTACCGCATTTGTGATATAGATACCCATTTGTAATATGTCTTGTATGGAAGTAACTGCTGCTCCCGCTCCTTGCAAAAGGGGGAGCGTTGTTTTCAGATAATCAGCGTCGGGGAGTCCATAAAAATCCTGTAAAGGGTCAGAGGGAACAACTTCATTTATCATAATGCATGGATGACGATAATTATATTCTTACCCTTGCCGCCATTGCAAAGGAATGGAAAGTAAGGGGACTGGGAGGCGCATCTGAATGAAGAATAAAAACCATAAAATCCGTTTTAGATTGCTTTGACTCGTTGAAACGTATAAAATAAAAATCATAGACGGAGGAAAAATCATGGATTACAAATCAATAAAGGAAGCATCAGAAAAATGGGGAATTTCTGAACGCAGAATACAAAAGCTCTGCTCAGAAAATTGAAGGGAAGGCGTGGTTCGGTTCAGTCGGGTTTGGGCGATACCGAAAAATGCGGAGAAACCAAAGGATGCAAGAAGAAAGTGATTGGCATTGCGTTACCTGAAAGGAAATGACCATGTATAAGATTGGAATTTGTGATGACGATAAGATTTTATGCTCTGTTTTGGAAGAACAGATCTACGAACTTTCAAAACAAACAGAGATAAAAGTTGATGTTGA
>CAJTYI010000118.1 GCA_910584215.1 uncultured Roseburia sp.
TCGCAAGAACATCCGAGGTGAGCTCTGTGCTTCCGTCCGTGGAACCGTTGTCGATCACTAACAGTGTAAAGTCACGGACCGTCTGTCTCTCCAATGTCCTAATACAGTTTTTCAGCAGTTGCTTCCCGTTATAGTTGGGAATCACAACCGTTACCTCTTCTCCTGTCATTTCGCTCCTAACTGTTATCTCTCAGCGAATAGTTATGATATACCCGGGAAAGATTCTCGTTATAATAAGGGTCTCCATTTTTTAGTATCGCAATCCAATGATTTCGCATATATTCGATTTCTTTTTGAAAGCGCGCCACTTTCTCCGGCGAATCCTCCGCCCCCCTCGACTTCGATTCGTAGTGGTATGCCTCCACCCTTGGATGATACACGACAAGATAGCCAAGGCTGCGCACTTTCAGACAAAAATCCACATCATTGAACGCGACGGAGAGTTTCTCCGTAAAACCTCCCGCCGCCTCATAGACGCTTCGTTTGACCATCATACACGCCGCGGTCACCGCGCTGTAGTCTATCTGAAGCGAAGCCTTGTGCAGATAACCGCCGCAGTTTCCGGACATCCCCACAAAGAGATTGTCCGCGATGCCTCTGGCATTGCCGCCGATGCCCACAACAATGCCCGCATGCTGGATGGTGTGGTCGGGGTAATACAGTTTTGCACCTACGATGCCCACCTCGTCGCGCTGACAGGTGGCAAGCATCTCCGTAAGCCAGGAGGGATTTATCAGTTCGATATCGTTATTGAGCAACACAAAGTAGCTGCCTGCCGCCTGCGCCGCCCCGAAATTATTGAGTTTGGAATAATTAAACTCACCCGGCCAGTATGCCACGCAGACACGCTGTCCGTGGGAAAGTACGCCCTCCCTTGTCTTCGGAATGATCTCCCCGCCCGTTAGGCTGTCCTTGTAGGGCGCGCCTGTTTTCTCCTCGGCAGCCAATGTTTTGTAATAATCAAACGTTTCTTCCCTGCTATTATTTTCTACAATAATGATCTCATAATTCTTATAATCTGATTTTTTTATGGAACTGATGCATTTTTTTAATGTATCCACTTCATCCCTGCTCGGAATAATGATAGAAACGAGCGGTTGGTCACGCAGCGGATAATGCACTGCATAAAACCCCATATCTTTTGTGGCCTGGACACTGCCCGCCACTCCCATACGCCCCAGATGATCTGCGATCGCGCGTCTGCCCGCCTCCACAGCATACTGTTTGCCAAACGGATTCTCCGAGGTGGAATCCTCATGGCAGCGCCAATGATACAAGATGCGCGGCACATGGCCGATATGCTTCGCCACTTCCGCGCAGCGCAAAATAAAATCATAATCCTGCGCGCCGTCATATTCGCTGTGCACACCGCCAACTTGTTCCACAATCTCTTTTTTCACCAGCAAAAAATGCGTGATGTAGTTATTGGAACGAAGCAGATCAATATTGATATCAGGCTTAAGATGCGGCTGAAAATGCGTCTTTCCCTCCATGTCCACCTTATCCTCATCCGTGTAGATCATGTCGTACTCCGCCGCCATATCCTGTGCGTTGAAACCGGCCGCTGCCGGAACACTAAGCATTCGTCTTTCCCCGCGCATCAGCCGCACCGCCTCATAGAGCGCATCCGGCGCCAGCAGATCGTCATGATCTAAAAAAGCAATCCACTCGCCTTTCGCCATCGCAAGCGCCGCGTTGGTATTTCCGGCGATGCCAAGATTTTTCGCTAACTTCTGATATTCCAGCCGCCCGTCCGCGTCGAGATACGGCTTTAGGATGTCTTTTAAATCTCTGCTCCCGCCGCTCTCTTCCTGCCCAAAGCCGCTGCCGTCCGCAAGACATAGCTGCCATTTCCCATAACTCTGCGCCTGCACAGACTGCACCATCTCTATCAAAAAACGCTCCGGCGTCCGGTAAAGCGGCACTATGATACTGATTAACGGAGTGTCTTTCCAGGCAGACGCTATTTTGCGCTGACGCGCAAGTTCATCCGTCGTCACCGCATGACGGTCATACCAGGGACCGTAGGGCACCGTCTCCGGCTCCATCTTCTCCTTGAGTCGAATCCAAAATTCCCTCCAACCGTAATGCCTTAAATAGCGCACTCCCTTTATGATCTTAGAAATTGTGACTTTCATACTAATCTCCATTCCGAAAACATTACGCTCGGGGAACCGCAAGAGAAATCTGCGCATGCAGTTGCTCTTGTCGGAGCAGGGCTTATTTGTGACGTTCTCGGCACAACATAGCCAACGCGAACAAGTTCGCGTGTGATTAAATTAGCGATCGAGCTGATTTTTCACACTAACCCCCATGTCGCAGCTTACCTGTGACTTGAATCCGGCCGGAGAATGCAACGTCATACATGACGTTTTTATGGGCATTCTCCCGCTTTAATGCTTTCCTTTTTGATGAATATACATCCAGCCATCCGCATAGTCCTGCCTCTCTACCTCTGTCATCTGCGTATATGCGCCAAAATCCAGCTTGACCGGCGACATCTCTCTGCCTTTGCATTTATAGCACTCCACACCTTTTCTGCGAGAGACCACGCGCATCCACCCGCAGGAGGGACAAATATACACTTTCATCATATCATGTACTCACCTTTCTTACATTCCCAAGAACCGCACCGCATATATCCGCAGCCATCCTACGCCCCGCCGTCAGCGGCGCAGTGAAAAATCTGAATTGTCCAGCGTCAGATTGCGGTTATAGTAAACATCTCCAGCTTCAATCACGCTCCTCCAGCGGTCCAGCAGCAGTTCAATTTCTCTGTTGAAGCGTTCCACTTTCTCTGGAGAATCCTCCAAGCCCCGCGATTTCGACTCATAATGGAAAAGTTCTGCATAGGGATTATAGACAACCAGCTTGCCCATCGCCCTCACTTTCAGACAGAAATCAATATCGTTAAACGCGACGCCGAGCTCCTCCGTAAAACCTCCGACCGCCTCGTATACACTGCGTTTTACCATCATACAAGCCGCCGTCACCGCAGAATAATCCTGTGCACACAATATCCGCCCCGCATAACCGGTGTCAAAACGCTGTTTGCCGATAAACGCATGCCCGGCCGTGCCGCCAAATCCCAGAACCACCCCGGCATGCTGAATGCTCTCGTCCTCATAGAGCAGCTTGGCACCGACTATGCCAACGTCATCCCTCATGCAGTAGCCGAGCATCTCCCGGATACAGGAGCCGTCAAGCATCTCGGTGTCATTGTTTAACAGTAAGAGATATTCCCCGGCTGCGGCCTTTGCACCGAAATTATTTATTTTTGAAAAATTAAACGCTCCGTCATATGTCAAAACCGAAATATTATTGTGCGCCTCCCGCAATTGTCTGTAGTAGGCAAACGTTTCCTGCTCGGTGCTGTTATTTTCCACGACAATAATTTCAAAACGCCGGTAATCCGACTTCTTGTAGATCGCGTTCAGGCACTTTGACAGATCGTCCGCATGATCCTTGTTGGGAATAATAATAGATACCAAAGGCTCATCTTTCCACTGATAGCGCGTGCGGTATAAGCCGTAAAACTGTGCGTTTTCCACGACAGCAGGCACGCCGATGCGCTGATAATGTGCCTCCACGGCCCGCCTCCCGGCCTCGAACGCATACAGTTTGCTCTCCGGGTTTGCGGCGGTGGAATCTCTGTGGCACCGCCAGTGATATAAGATGCGCGGTACATGGCAGATTTTTGCGGCCTGCTCACAGCAGCGCAGAATAAAATCGTGATCCTGCGCGCCGTCGTATTCGCCGGATAAACCTCCCACACGCTCTAGTAGGCTGCGTTTTACTGCGAACAGATGGCAGATATAATTGACGCTGCACAGCAGGTCAATATTAAAATCCGGCTTAAAATGCGGCTCAAAGTATTTCTTGCCCTCCATGTCCACCTTGTCCTCATCGGAATAGAGCACATCGATGTCGGGCTGCTCATTCAGCGCTCTGGCAAACTCGTAGAGGGCATCCGGCGACATGATATCATCGTGATCCATAAGAACAATGTACGCTCCTGTCGCCATCTTAATTGCGGCGTTGGTATTACCGGCAATCCCCGCGTTTTGAATCAGTGTGCTGTACATAATGCGGCTGTCGCTTTTTTGATACTCCGCCACAACGACGGAGAGCTTGCGCAAGACCTCTTCCTCTCTGCTTCCGTCCGCTAAGCAAAGCTCCCACTCGGGGTAAGTCTGATGTTGCAACGACTCGATCATATCCCTAAGATAAGCCGGTTTCGTGTTGTACATCGGCACAACGACTGAGAACTTTGGTCGAAACGCAAAGTCCTTTTGCCGTCTTTTTTGTTCTGTTAGCTGCTCTTCGGTTACCATGTATTTTTTGCGCCAATTATCATAAGTATTCGGCTCTTTGTTGTTCAGCTTTGTATGAATTTTGCGTACGGTAGCCGTAAGACCGTTGCGGTTGAAATAGCGCAGCGCGTCCCCGGCCGCCTTTGCAGCAGCCGAAGATCTGCTGCCGCCATCCCATTTCTTGATGCGCGTGCAGGTACAGTTTTTTGCCCCGCGCATCTCCAGGTAAAACTTTTTTTCCTTGTCCGCAATTCCCTCGGCCTGTAATAAAAAACCCGGTTTTGCGTCTTTTTCACACTCCGGGTAGATGCCCATCAGGTCTTTCCTGTAATAGTGGTCAATCTTCACCGGCAGCGGCTGTTTCTTTCCGTCGAGAAGCGACAGTTTCACCTCACCGCCGCCCATACACCAGCCGCTGACTGCAATTTTCCCCTCTTCTCTGCGGCTGTTTTCTATATAGTAATGAATATCATGTTCCAATTTGCGCAGTTTTTTGACCGGGAAAACGACGTCCCTGCCGCTTTTCCCCCGATAGGTGGTGTGAATGGAAAACGTGCGCCCCTCTCTCCAGTATGGCGGCAGCGAAACGATGCCTACGACCTCTTCCTGGATTTCATTGACACTGCGAATATATTTCTGGCGCACTTCCGCGCCTTTATTTACCAGCTTTACCACCGGCAGTTCCTCCCCGTCAAACATGGCGGTCAGCGTATGGTCTTTTGTGACGCCGTCGTAAAACCACCCCACAAACACCAGCGTGTCCTCCTCCGAGAGATGAAACCGCATCTCCTCCACAAAAAATCTATGTGTATCCATGTACTGCCCCTTCCTGCCATACTGATTCTACTCTTTTATATACAGAATTTCCATTTTTTGCTTATTTTATAATAGTATCATTTTATGTTGTCAGTTGCAAGGCTGTTTTGCTATTGCCTGCCAAGCTTTCGGCCATAATCTGAGACAGGTAAAGCAAGCTTACGCATAGCTGTCTGAACTGCTGCCATATACAGACAATTTTACGCTTCTCTCTTTACATTGCTGATTGTTTCTGGTATTTTAGGACTATTAAAATACATTTGACAGGAGACACACCATGCATCTATCATCCTATCGCTTTTCAAAGTTATGCTCTGCGGCCCTTTTGCTCCTATTTGGCGCAATCTTGTTTACGGTTGCAAAGCAGGCGGCACCACCTGCCGTCTCTGACGGTGAATATCTGATTACCCAGTACGCGGATGCCTCCGGCGCGCAGGGCACATGCTATACGATCGAGAATGAAAACGAGTTTTATATTATCGACGGCGGCTGGGCAGAAAATGAGGCGGCACTGCGCGGCATCATCGCTGCCCACGGAAACCACGTCAACGGCTGGGTCATCTCCCATCCTCACAGAGACCATGCCGGCGCTTTTAACGCCATCTACCAGGCCCCTGGGGATATCATCATCGACGCTGTCTACGACAATGGTTTTGACTATGATTTTATCGAATCTGTCGGGGAACCCTATGATGACATCACTGTCATGGAACGCTATGTGGCGCTGACGGCAAATGACCCCAAAGTGACGCATTTAAAGCGCGGCGATGTTTTTTCCCTTGGCGCGCTCTCCGCCAAAGTGCTCAACGCCTGGGACGAATATGTTCTCTACACGGTCGGTGACGAAAAAGATTACCAGAACAACGGTTCTCTGCTTCTGCTGATTGAAAATCAAAACAGCAGCATACTTTTTTGCTCCGATATCAAGTATGATATGAATGATCTGCTCGGGGAAATGGCGCTGCCGGAAATCTCCTGCGATTATGTGCAGGTCGGACACCACGGCAATTGGTCGTTCTCCGAGGATTTTTACGAGAAAACAGGGGCTTCGGTGTTCCTTTTTGACGCTCCTGCCGAGATCACCGAGAGCGGAAACTTCCCGGCCAAAGAACTGAAAGACGGGTTTGTGAAAAAAAATGGCACCGTCTACGATTTCTCGACGGCACCCAACCACTTAATATTAGATTGATAATAATTTATAGGTTATTCACCGTTTTACTTGGTATCATAAAAATGAATAATTATGAATATCTGTTCTATCGGAAGTGATATAAATTTTTATATTCACAACGTAAATGCGGTGTCCAGTCGGTGGCATTGCTGCAGGTGCTTCTTGCTTTTTGACCTCCGAAGAAACGTCTGGGGTTCTGGCATGCCGTTTTGGGCATCGGGTTGCGCGTCTTTTCAGTGTTGAACCACCTCGTCGTGTC
>CAJTYI010000119.1 GCA_910584215.1 uncultured Roseburia sp.
TTCACCGGCTGAAACAACACCGGGAGTGAACAGCTCGCCACGAGCGTGTCACGCATCTCTTTTCCCCTTGGCACCTCAAGATAAGAGGCCTTACCGCTGTGCAGCCCGGTCGCCACAGCCTCCACTTTTCCGGGATACGCCGCGAAAGCATCGTAATCAAACGGCAGGAGGTTCCCCGGAACCTCCTCGAATACAAACTTTGTATTATAATATGCCCGCTCGTTTTTATCGAGAAGATGGCGCATTCCCATATAGCGCTTATCCGTCATATATTTTTCCACTACCTCTATATTTCTGCCGCGCTGCCCCGCCAGATAGGACACGCCAAAGGCGATTCCGGCGGAAACTCCTACATAATAATCCGGCAGGATATTCTCATCCAGCAGAACGTCCATGACGCCGCAGGCAAATACAGTGCGGTTGGCACCGCCCTCGCACACGATTCCTAATTTCATCTCTCTCCTCATTTCCGGACTGCCTCGCAGCAAGATTTGTCAAACAAGCTGAAATGTCTCCATATCCTGTCTGAAACGCCCTAACCCGCGCGAAACTGCCACACCATTTTTATTTCTCCAACCGGGGCATTTTTGCACTTTCCTTTACATACAAAGTCACGCCGCGGATATCTTCCACTGTCACGATCGTCCCGGTCTCATAGGTCACGCCATCCTCGCTGGCGCGCGCTCTCCACTCCAGTCCGTCTATAACGGCCGCGCCCGTGTTCCTGATATTGTCCACATCCTGGGTAATACAAGCGTTTTTGCCGATTTTGTCCTCATAATTTGTCTTTGTCAAACGCGGTTTAAAATACTTCATGGCCCACGGCCTGGTAAAGCACAAAAATATCACCGAGCTGACGACAAAAACGGCCACCTGCCAGAACACATTCAATCCCAGCGCCGCCGCAATCAGCGCGAGAATAGCGCCGCCTGCAAACCAGATCGAGGTCAGCCCCACGGTAATAATCTCCGCCACGGCAAATATAATTGTAAGTACAATCCAGATAATATATTCCATAGTCATCCTCCATTCTTGCTCAACCCGCGAACTTACGGCGAACACGGTCCGCTATGCGTAAGCACGTTATTTGCATCAGGAACAGGTTCCTGTGTGAAAAAGTTTCTTTTTCACCTTACTCTCCATTTTATGCGCACGTCAGTTGGCAAAATCAGATAAAGCTGACAGGTTTGTGTCAGGTGCGCGCAGACATAAACGCCAGCCCGATATCTTTTCACATTATACCATATCACCTTTTTTATTTCCAGCGGTTAATTATGTACACGCATCTGCCGAAAAATATTTCAGGATAACTATATTTTACACAGAAAGGAATGATTTTATGTCAAAAGAAGCCTTCAGCGGAACCGGCGTCAATCTCAGTTCCAGCTATTTCATGCGCAGCTTTTATGCCGACAACAGAGCGGCTTTCGCCAAAGATACGCGCGACGACTATACAAAAACCCAGCTGTCCAAAGAAGACTCCAGAGCACTGCGGCGCGCCGTCAAGAAACTCGGCAACTATTCCTTTGACGATAACGATTCTACCAACGTGCGAAACAATGTCAAGGCGTTGATACAAACTTACAACAATCTTATCACGTCAGGCGGCGACTCCTCCGACCGCGATATCTCCCGCAACACAGACAAACTAGAGTCTTTGGTACAGGAGTACGCGGATGAGCTTGACGCTATCGGTATCACGGTCAATGAAGATCACTCGATGACAGTCCGCGAAGACCTGTTCGCCAATGCGGATATCGCCAAGTTTGAGAAGCTTTTTTCGGAGGAATCCGATTTTACGCAAAAGCTCGACCAGTTGGCTAAACGCATCAACCGCTACAGCGACGAGGCGATTCTCGAGGAGAAGCACAGAGCGGAGGCCGAGGCAAAGAAAACCAAACACATCTCACTGGAACAATTGTGCAACCAGGGCATCGGTGATAGGATTAATTATACCCTCTAGCAATATTCCATCTCTATATGGATATCGTTTCCACTCACATCCACTGTCGCCATACTGCCGCAGACAAGCGGCATCATCGGCGGCAGATGCCCAAGATCCGCATCCATCACCACCGGCACGCGGTATTTGGCCAGCAGATCAATCACGGCATGATATTGGTCAAGCCCCATCATTTCCTGTCCATGTATCAATGGACGTCCGATCAAAAATCCCTTACAATGCGAAAACCAACCGGCATTTTCCATCTGCCAGATGGCCCTGCGGATTGCCATGACATTTAGATCGCATGCTTCGAGAAACCAGAGGATGCCGTCCCCGCCATATGTCTCGTTAAATTCCGCCACCCGGTCAAACTTTGTTCCCAGCAGATTGACAAGACAGTCCATACATCCTCCCAACAGGCGTCCGTGCATCCTGATATCTGCCGCCACTTCCGCCCCCACGAAACTGTGCAGAATCCGCGGTTCCGTCACATAATACGGCTCTAAAGGATGCTCTTCATCTTTTTTGCTCTCTTTTTCCCAGAGGGAATATCCGCTAAGCTCCCGCCGCTCTCCCCGCAAGATTTCGTAAGCGTCATGCAGGCTTACATGCCACGGCTCCATGCCGAAGGCAGCCGCGCAAGGTCCGTAGACAGAAGCCGTGTCGCAGAGTGTGGCGAGCAAAAATGTCATATTGGTATTGTCCGAAAAGCCCATATACCATTTGGGCGGCGCGGCAGCAATTTTTCCAAAATCGACGTGATTTAAGGTCTCACACATCAGTTCGCCGCCGCCGCAGGAGATTAAAATATCATTTTGCCTGCTGCAATAGTATGCCGTCAGCTCGTCGCCGCATGCCCAGGGTGTGTTGCTGATGCCGATTCCCTGCCCCTCGTAGCAATTGGGACCAAGGTCAATCGCGTGCCCAAGATCGCGGAACTTTTTCTGCGCATTTAAAAAACCGCTCCTGTACGGTTCTATATTGCATCCGAATGACGGCGCCACAAAACCGATTGTGCCGTTCGCTTTTAAAAAATCAGGATATCTCATTTTCTGCCCCTTTCCTCATTTAGAATATAGCCTTGTGCTTACTTTTTAAACTGTTCTCCATAGCGCTCCCTCTCGTACTGCACGTGTAGCGCTCTCATATCTTCATTATCTGCAAGACCCGCTTTTTCCTCGATCTCAGACGGCGTCTCCGCCGCATCCGGCGCATCCTTCCGATAGCGCCTGATCGTGCGGCGGTACTTTCTGCGCACGGATTCTTTCTCCCTGCCTTGGCGCGTCCTCCTTCCGCCAATCATTGTGGTTTCCTCCTCCGGCTCGGCCTCCAGGTTTTCTACGATATCTCCGTTCTCGTCCCTGTCTGCCCGAAAATCGACAACTACCTGCCGCACCGCATGCACAATAAAATATATGAAAAGCGCAAAGCATCCTGTTCCCACCACATAAAACAGGCCATTCAGCCACTTCGGCGGCTCATTTCTCCTGTAATCATAACTGACCTCAAAATCAATCTCATTGTCATCTGCCGCCGCCTCCTCAGTAAAATCATCTGCCGTTATCTTTTTCCAGTTATCCGTCCAATTCCGAAGATCTCTATAACTGCGACGGTTGACCGTCAAAATCCCCGGCAGCATACCAACGAGCAGCATGGCAAGAAATACCAGAAACATCGTTCTCCCAATCCCGTAAATGCGCTTCCTTGGTACTCCCGCAACACGCTGATTTAACGACAAATATTCCTCTGTTTTCTCCAAATAGACATAAAAACAAAAAAGAACCAGATAACACCCTCCGCTAAACAGCGCGACATCGCAGAGGGCGCGGTTATATAGCAGCCAGCCCGCCGCATAGGTAATCACAAAAACCGCCAGAAACTGCTTATGCGGCTTGTCAAGCATCCCATGCTCTCCCTGAAGAAACTCGTTATAGGTTATGTTTTCCCCTTCTTTTGCCAACATGACTTCGTATTCATCCAAACGCCGCATCCGCACGGAATATCTGTTTAGCATAATTAGAAATGTCTCAAGCAAAAGAATCACTACATATGCCAAGAACCTGCCGTCTTTTTCGAGCACGGGTCCCACAAGCAACGCCAGCCCGCCCACAGCAGCCATAATCACTGCGCACCAAAACAGATAGCCCCACAATGTTTTTGTCCTGCGGACGGCACCATAGGTGGTAATAAGTGGAAAAAGTACTAACAGAGACCTTACATACATCGTTCGGCCAAATAATGGCTGCGGCGGGAAAATCAAACCGTAAAACAGCGGGATTAGATTGGCAATCCAAACGCCAAATGCCAACCAGCCGCTCACTTTAAGCAGCTTCCTCCTCATCCGTTCTCCACCTCCCTCACCACCAGATCGGCCTCTTTGATATCTGGCAAGTTATCCCGGCAGCCCGCAGGCACTGGCAACACCCATATGCCGCCGCCCTGCCGCCCGAAAAATTTGCCGATTTGCTCCAAATCCCCACGGTTCTTGGAGATTACAATACACACGGCTTCGTTCGGCTCTTCCAAAAGCAGGGAGGAAAACATACAGGTTCCCTGCTTTTTGTTGTATTCTGCCAGACGGCGCAATATCTTAACGGCCTGCATACGGCCGGAAGACGGCGCAAGAACAATTCCGTCCGCCCCACTGTTCATGCAAATACCAACCTCCACGCCGTTTCCCGTCATCTGCTCCGTCAGCGAGGCCGCCACAGAAATGCTCTCCTCCACCAAAAAATCATACTGGTATATCCCATCATCGGACAAATCAAGATAGATCATTAGCTTTCCCCGCAGGCTCGAATCAAATGTATTTACCATCATTTTCCCTGTTTTGGCACTGGCTTTCCAATTGATCGTTTTTTGCGGGTCGAGCGGCGTATACTCGCGAATCGAGCGAAAGGCAAACGGGTCCTCACAGAGATACTTTTCTCTCTGCTGCTCTCCGAGCATCCGCTGGGATACCTTTACTATATTTTGCACATTGACCGGTTTCGGATAGACATAGAGAACCGTCTGCTGCGGCAGCTTGCGCAGATAATGCTCCCGGAACAAAAGGGAGTGGGCCACAAGCTCCGCTTCCGTGATCGCATAGTACCCCCTCTTCTCACAGGTAAAGCTTAGTCTGCGGATAATCCGCTGCATACTGAGCATGGAAAATACATCCCGCTTATAAATGTAGTCACTGACATTCGTATTTTCTACCCTCTCTGCCGACAATCCGGTTCCAAGCGAAAACTGTGCCTCCAGCACGGGCAGCGGAAGACGTTTTCTGTTTTCCACTCGCTCGGTCAATATCACCTGCCCTCCGACATACGCCTCGCTGTTTTCAAACGACAGCTCCAACCGCACATTCTTGTCCCAGAAACGCCGGAATACCCACGCCCATATCCCGCACACCAGCAGAATTCCCACGATAAATATACTAATCATCTTCTCGTCCAATCTTCCGTTGGCACCGCCACATGCGCCAGTAATCCATCGATAATATCCAGCTTCTGCCGTTCACTTTCTGCGGGCACGATCATGCGGTGGGCCAACACCGGCTTTGCCACCGCCTTGATATCCTCCGGCGCCACATAGTCCCTGCCCTGTACCAGCGCGTACCCCTGCGCAGCGCGCAGCAGTGCCAACGTCCCGCGCGGGCTGACGCCGGATGCGCCGTCTGTGCCCTGCTTTCTGGTACTATGTATCAGCCTTACAATATAATCCCGCAGCTCCCCGTGTACGAATACCTCACGGCACGCTCTCTGCAGTGCACAGATCTGTTCTTTTTTGCACACCGGCGCAAGCTCTTTGAAAGGCTCCGCCGTGATAAAGCGATCAAGGAGCTGACGTTCTTCTTTTTCGTTTAATCCGCCCATTGGTATTTTCATCAAAAAGCGGTCAAGCTGCGCTTCCGGCAGAGGATAACACCCAAGTGTCTCGACCGGATTTTCTGTCGCAATCACAAAAAACGGCTCATCCAAAATTCTTGTCACACCGTCTACCGTCACCTGCCGCTCGGCCATACATTCTAACAGGCTCGACTGTGTGCGCGGGGTGGCACGGTTAATTTCGTCTGCCAAAAGCAGATTGGTAAATACCGGCCCCGCCTGAAAAATAAATTCTTCCTGTTTCTGATGATAAAAGGAAAGCCCTGTCACATCCGATGGCAGCAAATCGGGCGTAAATTGAATACGCTCAAACTTTAAGTCCATGGACTTGGCAAGCGTCCTGGCAAGCACCGTCTTCCCGGTGCCAGGCACATCCTCCAGCAAAACGTGCCCGCCGGCGGCAAGCGCCGCCAGTATCAGTTCAGTTATCTGCTCTTTGCCAATCATCACTTTGGCTACATTGTCTTTGATATCTTGCAATAATTGATTCATGCTGCTCCTCCATGCGGAACCAAGTTTATTAAAGTATAGGATATTAGCCAAGTTATTTGGATGAATACCTATGAATAGTGGATGCATATTTATTCTATCCCAAATATAGTAACTTTTTCTTTTCCTAATGAGTGAAGGCGGCATTCATCGTTTCTTTGGTGTCACAGCCTCTGCTTTTTTCTTCAATATCACAAATCCCGAGGTACTTAGCGCGTGCCTTTGGGGCATC
>CAJTYI010000120.1 GCA_910584215.1 uncultured Roseburia sp.
CAAAGAAGCACGCTTAGAACCTCTGGCATTTGCTCCATTCAGAAAAAAGCAGAGACTGTGGCGCCAACTCACGATGATTTGCCGCATTTACCTTGTGAAAAAGAAATAGTTTTAAGAATTTTTCGATAGAATAAATATACAATACAAAGGAATATTTATTCAGTCAAAACCTTGGCTAATAATCTATAATTTTTCTTCAAATGCAACCCCATTTTTTTTCAGAAATCGCTTTACCAGCGAATCCCACTCTTGTTCGAGGCTTTTGTCTACGGAAAAGATACGGTAGGAGATGCCGTTTGTCACCTGGAGTTCGCCGCCCGAAAATTTGAGATTTAAGTACATGGCGGTAATGTCGGAAGGCAAAAATGAGCTGTGCGTCTGTGTGAGCGTGCGTGCTAAGTTGTCCGGGGAGAGCAGAAAGATGAACTTAAATCCGGCGGGGGTACGCTTGCCCTTGATGAGATCGAAACAGCGCGTCCGCAGCCGGCCAAAAGGCAGAAACGAAAGTCCCATGAGCCCGTATGCCTCCAGTTCATCGCTGGAATAAAAATCGGGCGTGAGCGTTCCGTCTATCGTGACGGTGAGATCACTCAAAATCGTGGCTTCCTGCAATAAAAAATGGTCGAAGATATTTTCCAGCAAAAGCTTATTCATAAATTCTTTTACTTCCAGGATATGTAGGGCAATCATAGAGTCCTCCGAAATGTTTTTACTGTCTGACGGAAAATGATTCCGCCGAACGCGTGCAATACCATATTGCAGATCAATTTGCAGACGATTTATTGTATCATGAACGCTTTTGTTTGGCAACCGCTGCGGGAAGCGGGGCGAGGGCGAAATAGTTGAGACGTTTCGCAGGCAGAACAATTGTTGACCTTATCGTTGTTTGTGGTTATAATTTGAATAACAGCTGCCGCAATTTTTAGAAGATGTTCAGGAGGGCGGCGGCGAGTGGCATGGCAAAGGACAGATTGTCGGGAAAGAGGTGCGCAGTGAGGATTCGAGGCAGACTTAAGATCAGTTATTTGTATGGGGTAATACTTTTTGTCGTTTTGGGGTTTTCGATTGTTTGGGGTGCCCGGCCTGTGCAGGCGGCAGAGAACAATTCATGGGGCATTGCTGATTCGGGAGCCGGCGGGCTGCTGCCGATCGAAGAGGTCAGTCTTTGCGGCGGGGAGGCTGAGGAAATAACCGTCTATGAACCCGCGGGAAAGACGCGCGCCGGGCTGTTTTCACGGCTGTTTCGCATGCAGGAGAGTGAGGAGGCGTATTGGCATCAGTACAGCAATTATTATCTGTATAATCTAATGTCTGAGGAGGAGCAGGCTTATTACGATCTTCTTGACCAGTTGTGTATGGATTTTATGCTCTCAGACGATGAGGCGGTCTATAATCAGGCCAACGATATTTACTACCTGCCCTGTGTCTTTAGCGAAGAGCTGACGCGGGAGGAGATGAAGCGGGTATACAGTATATTTCGATACAACAACGGACAGTATTATTTTATCAACAGCCGCATTATTACCATACAAAGAGACGGGCGCACCGGGATTGCGCCGGGCGTCTACGAGGTGTTTTGCAAGGGCAGTGAGCGATCGCAGGCATCACGGCAGGTGAGAGAGCAGCTCGATCAGTTCTCTTTGCAGGCGGCCGAGGAAGAGACGCCCGCAAAGCAGGCACAGCGGATTCACGATCTGATTATTGATAAAGTGTACTATAACAGTGCGATCAATAATGCAGATTTTGACGACGAGAAGGAGCTGTCCCAGACCATCTATAGTGTGCTCTGCATGGACCGGACGGTCTGCGCCGGCTATGCTCAGACTTTTGCGGTGTTATGCAACCGGGCGGGGATTGACGCGGTCTCGGTGACGAGTGCAACGCATGAATGGAACAAGGTGCGGTTAAATGATTCGTGGTACAACGTGGACTGTACCTGGGATGATCAGGGCAGTATAATATATACATATTACCTGAGGAGCGATGCGGTGTACGATGCCGGGGCGAGACCCCAAAGCCACGCGGAGGAAGCGCTTTGGGACGGTTTTTTGCCGCCCTGCACGCTGGATACGGCGCCAAAGAGCAGCAGAGTGCCGGGTGTTCCCGCAGAGATTACGGCGCGCACCTTGGAGCCGGTGCTCACGGCTGTGTGGCAGGAGCGGGAGCAGCAGTATCTTGTGACGATTACATGTGCGCAGGAGGATGCCGGTATTTACTATACGGTAAACGGCGATGTGCCGTCGCCTGCCAGGTCGAAAAGCAGCGTATACCGGCAGCAGTTTTTGGTGGAGCCGGAGCGAATCATACAGGCGGCCGCAGTGAGCGACGCACATCTTGACAGTGAGATCGGTCAGCTTAAACTCCTGGCAGTGAAGCCTGCTCCCGGTGAGTCGGAGAGCGAGATGATGGGAACGCAGGCGTCGGAAAGCCAGGAAGTGCCGGTGAGAACCGAAACGCCGGAGAGCCAGGAAGTGCCGGTGAGAACCGAAACGCCGGAGAGCCAGGAAGTGCCGGCGAGAACCGAAACGCCGGAGAGTGAGAACACAGCGGGCACAACGGAGAGTGAGAGCAGTCCGGGGGCAGCGGGGAGCGGAAACGGCGCCACAGGAACTACACCTGCCGACAGTGGCTGTGAAGAGACGAAACCGCCCTTAAAGAAAGAGAGTACCTTTACGGTCGGAAAGAACACCTACCAGGTTACAAAGACCGGCAGCAAGGCGGCGGTCAAATTCCTTCGCACCGCTAGAACGACCACGGCGCTCAAGATTCCTGCGACTGTCAAATATTGCGGTGTCAATTACCGCGTGACTGCGATTGCCGCGAAAGCGTGCAGAAAATATAACAAAATAAAGACGGTCACAATCGGCAACAATATTACCAAGATTCCACAATATGCGTTTGAAAAATGTGGCAGTTTAAAGAAAGTGACGCTGGGAGCCGGTGTGACTACCATTGAAAAGGGCGCGTTTTTGCAGTGCAAAAAATTGGGTACGATTATCATCCAATCGAAAAAGGTTTCTAAGGTAGGAGCCAATGCCTTTCGCGGCATTAAGCCGACGGCCAAAATATCGGTTCCGGCGGGGAAACTAAAGATATATCAAAAAAAGCTGAAAGGGAAAGGGCAGGGCAGCAAAGTGAAAGTCAAAGCGTTGCGCTGACGGTGGCGGTCAGTCTGCACGCCTGTCTGTGTGCGGGCATGCCTGCTTACAAATAAAACAGCAAGAATAGAACAGAGAGGAATCAGGATGGAAGCATTGATGGAATTACTCGAGCAGGGCGTCTCGCCGGTGCAGGCCGTGCAGGTCTTGTGCAGGCGTCTTGCGCGTGCAGGTTATACGCAGCTTAATTACGGGACGGCGTGGGATTTAAAGCCGGGCGGCAAGTATTATCTGCCGCACCATGACACGTCGCTGTTCGCTTTTGTGGTGCCGAAGACCATAAACGTGGACAACGGCATGCCGCCGGTTCGGATGGCGGCAGCCCACACGGATTTTCCCTGCCTGAAAATCAAGCCGTCGGCGGATGTTTACAGCTGCGGTTACAGGCAGTTAAACACAGAAGTTTACGGTGGAGCCATATTAAACACATGGATGGACCGGCCGCTGGGAATCGCAGGAAGGGCGGCGGTGAGAGGAGAGAACGCTTTTTCGCCGCAAATATGCTATTTTGCCCCGGATAGGAATCTGCTCACCATACCCAATCTCGCCATCCATATGAACCGGGAAGTCAATAAAGGGGTGGAATTAAACAGGCAGACGGATCTGTTACCTCTGCTTGGTCTTGGAGAAAAGGAGGAGAGCGATTCCTTTTTACAGTATCTTGCAAAGGAGCTTGGCACTGTGCCGGAGGATATCCTTGACTTTGAGCTGACGGTATACTGTCGGGAGACGCCGCAGTATATCGGCTTAAAGGAGGAGTTTTTGTCGGCGTCAAGGCTTGATAACATGACCTCCTGCGCGGCGCTGGTGGAGGCCCTGACAGATGCCAAAGAGACGGAAAGTGTCAATTTGATCGCTTTTTTTGACCATGAGGAGGTGGGAAGCAGGACAAAACAGGGCGCCGGGTCTGATTTTCTGCATCGTCTGGTGGCGCGCATTTTGGAAGCGTGCGGTCAGAAGGCGAGGACGGAGGAACTGCTTTATCGGAGTATGCTGCTGTCCGTGGATGTGGCGCACGGGCTCCATCCCAATCAACCGGGCAAAACGGATATCACGAACAAACCGATTCTGGGGGGAGGATTATGCATCAAAGAGGCCAGTGCGCAGACTTACGCTACGGACTGTCTTGCGGTTGCCGCAGTCTGCCAGATCTGTGAGAGCTGCAAGATTCCCTTTCAAAGATTTGTCAATCGTTCCGACATGCCGGGCGGCAGTACGCTAGGGTCGATCGCCTCATCCTTTTTTCCTGTACCCACGGTGGACGTCGGGGTGCCGATTTTAGCCATGCACTCCGCCAGAGAGCTGATGTGCGGCAAAGACCAGATGGCACTGAGGGATATGCTGCAAAGTTATTTTTCTTACTGTTAGCACAACAAATAATTAATATTCGTTGTACTAGCACAACGAATAAAAAATAACGGACGCTTTAATCATCCGGCGTCAATGAATCAGAAATTTGCGATTTACTGTACCAGCTTCGGGGAGGATAGAGAAGATTGATCTATAGAGAGGATGGATTATGAGAAAAGTGAGAAAAACACGGCGCGGCATACTTGCCGCGTCACTGTTGTGTATTGGCATGTTAAGCGGGTGTCTAGCGCCGGGGACGGAGTATATGCCGGAAGATGCCGCCTTATGGGAGGAGCCGCCGGGGACGGAATATATACCGGAAGATGCCGCCTCGTGGGAGGAGCCGCCGGAGACGACATTTTTGCAGGATGCCGCGCAGAATATGCGGGAAAATATCGAGAACTTCAGGGAGAGAATTGCAAGCGGAGCAGAAGCGGAGAAAACGCAGACGGAGGGCGACGATACAGGAGAGGATTTTGCCGCCGTGCATGAAAGCCGTTATGTATATGGGACGCTCACCGAAACGGAACAGCGGGTATACCATGAGATCTATCGCGCATTGCAGCAGTATGAGGAAGAGATCACTGTGAGCACGAAAGACAAGCACTTGCTCGATCGGGCATATGACGCTGTGTATGCCGATTACGGGGAGTTATTTTGGAGCAGCGGCTATACTTATACGGAATATACGCTTGCCGGCAATGTGCGGGAATTAAAATTTGCGCCCAAATATATGATGGACAGGGAAGAAAAGGAGCGCACGCAGCAACAGATCGACGGGGTCGTGCAGGGAATCCTTGCGCAGGCGCCGGCCGGTGGCACGGAATATGACCGGGCGCTCTATGTCTACGAATACCTGATTGAACATGTGGAATATGATGCCGGGGCTGCGGACAATCAGAATATAGTCAGTGTGTTTTTAAACGGGCGCACCGTATGTGAGGGCTACGCGCGGGCTTCGCAGTATCTGTTGGAATGTCTGGGTATTCAGTCAGCGGTCGTCGGCGGTATGGCAAAGGGGGATTTTCACGCCTGGAATCTCATGCGTTTGGACGGCGAATACTATTATATGGACACCACATGGGGAGATAACGCAGGCGGCATAGAGCAGGAGGGGGCAAAGGCCTATATCAATTACAACTATTTTGCCGTGACGACTGACGAGCTGTTTCGCACGCATACGCCCTCGCAGACGATCGAACTGCCGGAGTGCACTGCGACGGCGGATAATTATTATGTCAAGAACGGTCTTTATATCGCAGAGGGGATAGAGGCGGCGTCAGCCGTGCTTAAGGCGCACTATGAGGCCGGGGAATCGTCCGTTTCCCTGAAATTTTCCACCGAAGCGTTATATCATGTCGCATATACGCAGTGGATTGACGACAGCGGTATTTTTGATCTGTGCAATGGGCTGACAAACCTTTATTATTTTGAGGACCGTTCGCTGTATGTGCTGACCTTCCTCTTTTAATTATGACCTTTTTATAAAATTTGCAAAACCCTCTATACAAACGATTTTATTTGTGTTATTATCACATAGTAATGAAAACTACATGTCATTGACAAGCGTGTTGCATATAATGTTTTTGAATAACAAATGTAAAAATGACAAATACTACTAAAAAAAGAATCGCAGGTACAGTTTTTATAGAGTAAAAATAAGAGGGGGTTTTTGTATGTATAAGATTGTGATCGACAGTTGTGGCGAGTTACCGGAAGAGTTAAAAAAAGATGGACATTTTCACACCGTTTCGTTAGAATTAGAGGTGGACGGTTATCGCATTAAGGATGACGCGACCTTTAACCAGCTCGACTTTTTGCGCAGAGTGAAAGCCAGTCTCAAAGGACCAAAGTCTTCGTGCCCTTCCCCGGAGCAGTATATGCAGGCCTTTGAGGGAGAGGCGGAGCATGTCTATGTGGTGACATTGTCCGGCAAGCTCTCCGGTTCCTACAACAGTGCAGTTTTGGGGAAAGATCTGTACGCG
>CAJTYI010000121.1 GCA_910584215.1 uncultured Roseburia sp.
CATGCGAGAACCCCTGACGTTTTTCCGGAGGGTCAAAAGACAAGTAGCGCCTGCAGCTATGTTGCCTGCCGGACGCCGCATTTACGCTGTGAATATAAAAGTTTTGTATTACTTCCGATAGAACATCTATGCATATTTATTCATTATGATGATATCAAGCAAAACAGCTAATAAACTATAGGTTTTCGTCAAACAATAACATATTTGTTCCTACATCTATGATAATAGCTCACTACACAAAAAATATCAATGCATCCAAAAAAGGAAGATGATAACTGCAAAACCTTACTGACTTTCCGGTTTCACCCAAAAATCAGTAAGGTTTTCGTTGTTTACAAAATAAACTTATTTCTTTCCCTTACAGGAATACAAAAGGATTATTCTGCTGTATAGCGGATACCGAAATTGTCGAGTCGCTGCGGTGACGCCGAATATCCATATTCCGCACTCAATGTTGCAAGGTTTTCCGCTGACGTCAATGCTGTCTCTTGAATGGTAGTCTCAACACCCGTCGCCAGATTTACAATGGTTCCAGAAATCGTTTTTGCCTCAAAATCAATGGTGAGCTTGACGCGTATCCATTCATTAATATTTCCTACGTTGGTACTTGTCTCTTCTGCAATCGCATTTACTGCGTATGTCGTTGTTTTCGTCGTATTTTTAACACCCTTTCCAAACAGGGAAAACACAACATTTCCATTGGTATCTTTCAGATTAAAGGTAGAATATCTGCCTTTCCCCAGCTCTGAATCGCTGCACCAATCAAAACGAACCGTAAGTTTCTTTGCAGATGTAATTTTCTCATCCAGGGTTTTCGTATCCGGCTTATCCGTCATGGACGTTGCCTGGTAAATGCCCAGTGCGCCATCTTTTAAAACGATATCGCCAGTTCTTCCGGCAACAAATCCCCAGTTTTCAGGTGTGAGCGTATCCCCGTTAAAGTCCTCAAACTCATCATAGATTCCGTCCAGTTCAAACACGAGGTCAATGACATTCGTGCCTTTAGCCCCCAGCGAATCTATCGTTGTATTAACGCTGGCTTTACTGTCATACAGATACACTTTCGTGAGCGCACCATCGGCAATTTTGAGCATCTGCTGATACGAATCCGCTATTGTAAACGGCTGTTCTTCATAAAGTGTGGCGCCGTCCACTTCCGTGATGATCACAGTGTCTTTGCCCGCGATGGGATTGCCCTCTTTATCTTTAAAGTTTACTGTCACATCCGTGGCCGTACCGACAATAAATTTTGCTTTTAAGTCGATATCGCGATAAGCCCGGACCGTAAGCTTCATATTGGTAGAATACGGCGTGTCGCTGCCGTTCATAAACCAGCCGATAAATCCGCCATCGCCCTGCGGCACAGCCTCAACGGATACCATAGACCCCTGCCCTACACTCAAAGTTCCGGTTTCCTCGCCGTTTATTTTTACGGTTCCTAGTCCTGCCGCATCATCAGTCAGACCCGCCGTCACCGCTACCTGTTTGTTTACCGCAAGCTTCGCCACGGTAAGATTAGACAGTCGCGCATGGAAAGTCGATCGGTTCTCTGTCTGTGTAATAACAAAATTCTTATAGGTCTCTACACCTACTTCACCAAAGGTCGCAAACTCCGCAACCTCTATCGTCTCTGTCTCCTGACTGCCAACGGTAATCTCCGCCGTTCCCGCATCCATATGCAGCACATATTTCACATGTGTCCACTGATTCGGCGTTAGTTTGGCTGCGAGCGCTGTTCCGTGTGAGGTCAGCACGCCGCCGCTGCCGATTGTCAACACATCCGCCACAGCAGAGCCTTCCGCGATAAACGGAGAAGTGTTCTTCATCTCCTGAACCATGGAAAATCTCAGATTGCTGCCCGAAATATAATTTAAGTCCATCTCAATCAGATAACTTCCAGTATTTCCGGTTCCGATATTATTGCCGCTTGCATCGGTAAGATTCTCCAACGCACGCCACACAAACCAAGAGCCGAGCTTTCCGTCCGCCGTCTGCTTTGCGGCAAGATTGGTATAAGTCCTTCCGTCCGCCTCTTTTCCAAGTGTCAAATCGTTTCCGCTGCTACCGCCAAAAATCCATTTGTTGGAACCTGTCAGCTCGGTCTGTGCAAAGTAATTAAAATCTTCCACATCATTCGACTCACCCGGCAACAGATAAGCGTCAATTTCAGTCCGGTCAGCTTCCGTAAACTCAGCCGAGTATGGAATATTTTCAGGATCGGGAACAAGCGGTTCATTGCCTTGCGCGGCCTTCAGCACAACTGCCACATACTCATCGCCCTGGGCAAGTTTTATATCGGCCTCATTTCCGTCCGCGCCCACTCCACGGAAATTCGTGATCGTCTGTGAACCGTAGCCCGTGGAATTGTCAACCTGGTCGACCGCGTAAAGAGTTCCCTTTACATTGCCGGATGCATCCTTGATCGTCACGACGATAATCCCGTATGACGTCATCGCTGTCTGCGCCTGCTGTACATTTACTTTGACAGAGGTGAGATTTCCATCCGCATCAAACCGGACGTCTTTTACCGCCACCGGATACTTCTCGTCTACCGGCACGTTATAGATCGGCCAAGCACTGTTGGGCGCCGGCCCCAAATCGGTAATGTCCTTTGAAACAAGATTCGGTGTCTCGTCACGCATACCGTCTAACAGCCCGGAAAGAACCTGTTTCTGCTTTTCGTCTGTGACAGCCTTTGCCGCTTCAAAGAAACAGTATGCCAGATTCTCAGCACCCGCATCGTTTGGATGTGTTTGATCGGTCGATCCTCCTGTCAATGTACAAAAGTAAAATTTGATCATATTAGGATCGTTGTTATTTTCTCTTGTAATCCTATTGTAGAACTCATAACTCGTTTTATTCAGATCTACGAATGCAATATTAGTCTTGCCCGCATCAAGCTTCTCCTGCACAAACTCCTCACCTGTGCGCGCAAAGGAATCCAACGTATGTTTATATTCATTATCCACAAACGTGTTAATTCGCTCAATTGGACTGACAATCAACAGATTCGCGCCTTTTTGCTCGCAAACCGTGTAATATTTCTCCAGTGCGCTCTTATATCCCGCCGGTCCATCATCCTTATGATTATGGCCATATTCCACATACATCCAATCGCCCGCTTGAATTCTGTCTTTGACAACATTGAAATGGTTGTTGTCCACTGCCGATAATCCGCCCTCGCCCTCGTTTACCATGGCGATATCGTTCGGCAGATACTTGGTAAGACCTGTGCCGACGCCGGTATAATTTTGAAGCCGAAAGAACGGCAGCGTCGTATTACCGTCCGTCACGGTCGAATCACCGAGCACCCAAAGCGTCGGCGCAGTCTTGATCTGTTCGATCTTAAGCGCCGCAAGCGCCGTATTGTCACCGGCTACGCACACATTTACCATGCCGTCCTCGATCAATCCTTTCGGCGTGGATTTTTCATAATAGATTGGCGTTACCCGGATAGTAAACACCTCTTCGCTCGTCTTGCCCGCCTCAATTTTCCTGTCTGTATAGATCGGATGCTTTCTCTCCGTATAAAGCGTGGCCGTAGCGTCCCTAGCAGGGTCCAGTGTGGTAACGGTAGCCGTCACTCTGTAATAAGTTTCATCCTCTACTTTCAGGGCAAAACGTGTCGGATAATATTCATCGCCGAGCGGGTCAACTTCCGCCGGCCGCTGGCCATCAAGGCCCAGAATGCCAACCGAGCCGACCGCATCGTTTAGTCCCGTCCCGCCGCCTGTTCTCATATCCTGCACTTGACCGGTCTGATTCCCGAACCCATCCAGACGATTACTGATCTTATCCGAATTTTTATTAATGCCCAAAAATCCGTACCCATCGGTGTTATCGTCGGCATAGTAATCCTTATCTGCTGTCACAGCTGTGTAACCCGGCGCAACATCATCTGCCGAACCGAAGTCAAACTTCCATGTCCGTATTACATTCGGGTCTGTTACTTCTGAATCGCCCGTCTCGCTTCCCGGTGTCTGCGTATTTCCCGTCTCGCTTTCCGGTGTCTGCGTATCTCCTCCCGGTGCCTGTGTATTTCCCGTCTCGCTCTCCGGTGTCTGTGTATCTCCTCCCGGCGCCTGCGTATTTCCCGTCTCGCTTTCCGGTGTCTGCGTATCTCCTCCCGGCGCCTGCGTATTTCCTGTCTCGCTCTCCGGTGTCTGCGTATTTGGTGTCTGTGTTCCTCCTGTTTCGCTTCCCGGCGTCTGTGTATCTCCTCCCGGCGCCTGCGTATTTCCCGTCTCGCTTTCCGGTGTCTGCGTATTTGGTGTCTGTGTTCCTCCTGTTTCGCTTTCCGGCGTCTGCGTATCTGCAGTCGCACCAGGAACAACAACGGACAGCTTTAAAGTGAGAACTTTATCGCTCTTCTTCTTTTTCTTCGTCTTAATCGTCAGGGTCGTCTTTCCGGCACGCACTCCGGTCAGTTTTCCCCCGCTTGTGACCGTCGCCACTTTCTTGTCCTTGATCGAATAGGTAAAACTGGCCGTCGTTACTTTCTTAGGGGAAACGGTCGGCTTGAGCGTAACCGTCTTGTTTACATTTACGGTCAAAACCCCGTTTACCGCACTTTTTACAACAATGCCGGCAACCGTCACCTTACATGTGGCTTTGACGGATTTCTTAGCCTTGGATGTGACAGTAATCTTGGCAGTGCCAGATTTTACGCCCTTTACATCGCCCCCACTAGACACTGTAGCCACCTTTTTATTGCTGGTCTTAAAAGTAACTTTCTTAGAAGCCGACTTGGGAGTGACAGATTTTACTTTGAGTTTAAACTTCTCCCCCACCACAATCGTCTTCGTCTTCGCGTTAAGCGTAATCTTCTTTGGCGCTTTGGCTGCCGCGGAAACCTCGGCAGGTGTCGCCATAAATAAACTGCTGGCTGTGAGCATTACAGCCAGCGCAAGAGACAACGCTTTTTTACATATTCCATTTCTCATCCATGCTCTCCTTTCCTTTTACCCGTGGCTGCAATCCCTAAAAAACGCCCTGATACATGATAGAACAAAATTTTTATTGTTATCTTTGGAGCTATGTACCATTGCAACCGCATTATTTGTTTGTTAATTATACCTTATTTTTCACACAAAGTACACAATAAAAATTTGCTATACTATCACAAAATTATCCTTTTTTACAAAATGACTTCCTTTTCATTTATATATTTTTTCTTTTTTGACGAAATACCGGCGCCAACTTAATACAAATTGTATGTCCCACAAAATCGAGTAGGAGGAATTAAATCACTCAATCCATTCAGTAATCACTATAAACTTAATATTTTTGTCATCATCACTCCAAATTCTCACATTATTATTTCTATCAAATTTGTAATTTATTTGTGACATAAAATCATCATATTCAAGCTTTTCATATTTTTGATACTCACCTGTAATTGCACTAAAAAAATATTCCATTCTATCGTAGCAAATAAATATTTCGCAGTCTTCTGTAATCTTGAACGCCTCTATTTCCCTTATATCATTTGCGCTTTTAACACTTTTTTCCACTTCTAATACGCAATTATTTAACTCAACATATCTACCTGTGGTAGTAGCTGGCGTGTCAATAAATATTTCTACAAGTTCTGAGTTCTCAATATCTATATCATATTTGCTAAGTATAAATAAATCTGTTTGGTAAACAAGCAAATATCCAAATACACTTGCTCCTAAAATAGCCGTTATAAGCGTCATAGCAATAAGAAAGTGCGTATATGACTTGAATAGTTTTCTTATTTTATCTGATACAAAATATCCAATATATGCACCTAATACATTAAATATCAAATCATCAACATCTGTACTCCCAAGCGCAAAAAGGAGTTGCATAATTTCAATTAACAGGCTGAATATGATAGCGGCACATAAAACCCCTTTACGTTTTTTGTTAGAGATAATTGGAAAAATCATTCCAAACGGAATAAATAAAACGATATTCCCTACTACATTTTCAATGATTCGTCCTATAGAGGTATTTGAAACAGCCATATCATAAATTGATTTAAAGGGAATGACACTGATTGTCCTTTCACTTGCACCTATGGCAGAAAATAAGTTATTTAATGTTACTTGTTTGAAAAAGGTTATGCGAAGCAGAAAGATAACATATATAATAAAAAATACCCACTGACAGCCACGCAAAATTTTTTCATGGTTTTTATTTTGATTATCCATAGCAATTCCTCCAAGAAAAAACTCACTCTACTGGGGGATTATTATACCCTGTTGAAGTGAGTTTTTGATTCTTTATTTCTTTTTTATTTCTTATTTTTTTCTTATCGCTGCTTTTTCGCAATAGGAAGCTTGACTTCAAACACTGTTATTTCATCATCACTCATGGCATATATGCTACCATTGTGTATTCTTACAATTTCCTTTGCGATTGTCAAGCCAAGCCCTGTTCCGCTTTCT
>CAJTYI010000122.1 GCA_910584215.1 uncultured Roseburia sp.
CTCTTTTCTGTTAATTTTACCAAAATTTTATAATTAGAAAGACTTAATTTTGTTGAAAAATAAATGATTGCATGTTAGAATTGCAAAAAGGGGTGTCTGAGATTATGAGACGGATCTTGTAGGCTATTGTATCAGTGGAGAGAGGGAATGTGGTGGGGAAAATGGCAAAAAGGAAAGTACAGATCACGTTGGGGCAGAAGATTATTGCATGTATCTTGGTCATGCAGGTTGTTGTTATGGTCATTTTGTCCACTTTTGTAATCAGCAGAACGACACAGGGCACCAAAGAGAATACCATCAACAGTATGGAAACGATTACGCAGGAACGTGCCCAGATTGTAAGAAACTATGTAAAGGAGACGGAGAATACGCTGACGGCGTACAGCCGGGCGGGTGAGATTACGGATCTGTTAAAAGACCCGGCCGACGAAAAGCTTACCGCGAAAGCCCAAAGTTACACGGAGAAGTTTTCGGCTGATATTGCCAACCTCGAGGGGCTCTATACCAGTGAGTGGAATACGCATGTGCTGGCTCACACCAACGCCGCCGTGGTCGGCATAACCACGCGGGAGGGCGATTCCCTAAAAGCCCTTCAGGATTCCATGCTCGCGGCTGAAGGTGTATACAATACAGGGATTATCATATCGCCGGCGAGCAAACAGCAGATCGTATCCTTGTACCGCGCGGTATATGATGAGACGGGCAGCCCGATCGGGCTGGTGGGAGGCGGAGTTTTTACCAGCGGATTGATTGAGATTCTCGACAGCCTTGTGATCAACGGTATGGAACATGCCGCCTACTGTATGGTAAACATCAGGGACGGACAGTATATTTTTACCGAAGACAGCGAGAAAGTTGCGACTGTCGCAGAAGAAGAATACATACAGGCGGTGTGCAAAAAGCTGGCGGGCAGCACTAAAGATACGTCCGGTTATATCCAGTACAGCGAGGGCAGCCAGGATTTTATATCAACCTATTATTATATGGCTGATTTTGGCTGGATATTCTTTGTCAACAATGATGAAGTGGAGATATTTGCTTCGACCAACAGTTTAAAAGTGGTGCTGATTGTTTTTTGTATCGGTGCTCTGCTTATCCTTAGTTTGATATCGTTTCTGATTATCCGCAAGATGACGCGGCCAATGCGCATCATTGAAGACAGTATTGTGGCGCTGGAAAATCTCGATATCACTGAAAAGACGGAAAATAATCGATTTGCCAACAGAAAGGATGAGCTTGGCAGTATTACACAGGCTACCAACAGCCTGGTTCAATCTTTGCGCAAGATCACAGGAACACTGCAGGAGTGTTGCGGAAGGCTTGAGGAAAAGGCAGATGGGCTTTTGTATTCCGCGCGCGAGTTATCTGACAGTGTCGCGGATAACATCGCGACAACGGAAGAATTTTCGGCCTCCATGGAGAATACCAACGCGATTGTTGTGAGCGCAAACGAAGAGATTAATAAGATCAATACGGCGGTGGAGGAAGTCCGGCACAATATTTCCTCTTCGGTAAATGCGAGCGGGGAGATCATTGTCAGCGCCCAGTCTATGAAGCAGGAGGCGGAATATGCGTATCAGTACGGCCAGGATACGTTAGTCCGCACAAGAAGCTCTGTGCGCGAAGCGCTGCTCAGTTTAAAGAGTCTGACAAGAATCAATGAGCTGGCATCCGAAATACTTAATATTGCAGGGCAGACAAATCTCCTGTCGCTCAATGCTTCGATTGAGGCGGCGCGGGCCGGCGAGGCAGGACGCGGGTTTGCCGTCGTGGCCGGTGAGATCGCCAACCTTGCCGAAACCTCAAAAAATACGGCCTCCGCGATTCAGACTTTGTGTAAGGAAGCGGATGAAAGCATTGTCACGGTAAATTCCTGTTTCGATTCCGTGATCGGTTTTATCGAGAAAGATGTGGTGAGACAGTTCGAGGATTTTGTCAAAAAGGCTGCCCTTTACAGCAAGGAAGTCGATTTTATCAAGGAAAAACTTGATGTGTCGGACCGCGAGGTCAAAGAGCTCTACCAGTCTGTGATGCAGATTTCCGACAATATGGGAGATGTCAAGGTAATCACCGATGAAAATAAGACTGCGATTGATGCGATCGTTCAAAAAACAGAGGTAATTTCAGATATTGCGAATCTGATACAGGAGCAGTCGGACGAAAACAGAGATCTGGCAAAGCAGTTAGAAGAGCTGTTAGAGAAATTCGAGCGATAAGGAAAAGAACAAATCGGGTGCTATGTTACACCTGAGGTTTCATATGCGGTAAGACAGATATACAAAATAAATTGTTTGCAATTCTGTCTCTACTATGTTATACTACCAATTACATGAATGTGAATTGTTTTCATGCAAATATTTGCCCACCAAGCGATTGGTTAAGCCCATACGGACAGGCGGGGCAGCTGCCGATTGCGGCGATAAGCCGCGTTATTGATGGAGTTAAGAGCTCAAATTTTATAAGTATTGATAATGATCACTTGTGAAACGGTCAATAAGAGTCGTAATAGCAAATATTTGCTGAAAATAGTTTTTGCAGCATGTAACGGAAGATACATAAAGTATGACTATGATAATTTGACAGACAGGGCAGGTGTTATATACACCTGCTTTTTTCTTACAATACGCCCACATAAGGATTTGGTTGCCTTTTGCGGCAGGTGGGCAGGGAAGCATGGTTATAAGAAAGGTATGGTTATCAAGATAGATGGAACATAATCCGCAGATGCATGCCCCGCTGTATGAGGCATTGGAAGATTTAAAAAGACGGCGCGTGGTCCCGTTTGACGTGCCGGGACACAAGCGCGGGAGAGGAAACCCGGAGCTTGTGGAACTGCTGGGGGAAAAGTGTGTCAGCTTAGATGTCAATTCTATGAAGCCTTTGGACAATCTCTGCCATCCGGTGTCAGTGATTAAGGAAGCGGAAGATCTGGCAGCAGAGGCATTTCGCGCCGAACATGCATTTTTTATGGTCGGGGGAACGACCTCCGCAGTTCAGAGTATGGTGCTGTCGGCCTGCCGGGCGGGTTCTAAGATCATTTTGCCCAGAAATGTGCACAAAAGCGTGATTAACGCGCTGGTGCTCTGCGGTGCGGTGCCGGTCTATGTCAACCCCGAGGTCGATACGAGGCTTGGCATATCGCTGGGCATGAAAATATCCGAGGTGGAACGGGCGATCGTGGCAAATCCGGGTGCAGTGGCGGTGTTAGTCAACAATCCGACCTATTATGGCGTATGTTCGGATTTGCGCGCCATCGTGAAACTGGCGCATGAACACAATATGCTGGTGCTGGTGGATGAAGCGCACGGGACGCATCTGTATTTTGGCGAGCAGCTTCCGGTGTGTGCGATGGATGCGGGGGCGGATATGGCATCTGTCTCCATGCACAAGTCTGGGGGAAGCCTGACGCAGAGTTCCCTGCTGTTGACCGGAAAAAACGTCAATTGGGAGTATGTGAGCCAGATCATCAATCTGACCCAGACGACGAGCGCTTCCTACCTGCTGATGTCGAGCCTTGATATATCAAGGCGCAATCTGGTGTTGCGCGGTAAGGAATCATTTGCGCGCGTGAGTAAGATGGCGGAATATGCCAGAAAAGAGATCAACGATATCGGCGGCTATTATGCTTACGGCAAGGAGATGATCAACGGCGGGAGTGTCTACGCTTTTGATGTGACAAAACTTGCGGTGTATACTAGGGATATCGGACTTGCCGGTATCGAGGTGTATGATTTGCTGCGGGATGAGTATGATATTCAGATAGAACTTGGCGATATCGCCAATATCCTGGCCTATATTTCGATTGGCGACCGGATACAGGATATCGAGCGGCTGGTGGGGGCGCTGTCTGATATCAAACGTCTCTATTCCAAAGACCCGACGGCCATGTTAAATACCGAGTATATCAATCCGACTGTTTTGGTATCTCCGCAGACCGCCTTTTACTCCGAGAAGCAGAAACTGCCGCTTAAGGAGGCTGCCGGACGTGTCTGCGGCGAGTTTGTGATGTGTTATCCGCCGGGTATCCCGATTCTGGCGCCGGGGGAGATGATCACCAAGGAAATTATTGAATATATCATTTATGCAAAAGAAAAGGGCTGCTCGATGCAGGGCACCGAGGACTTGAATGTAGAATACCTGAATGTGCTTGTCGAAGATAAGAGTGTCTGGAAATAACGCAAGAAAAAATGTGCTTGTCGAGGATAAGAGTGTTTGGAAATAACGCAAGAAAAAATGTGTCTGTCGAGGATAAGAGTGTCTGGAAATAACGCAAGATAAGCGGGGGCAGAACGAAATAACAATTAAGCGGCTCTCGGACAAAGTGCCCGGAAACGGTTTTAGGCGCCATAGCGTCAAATATCGGTTTTTTGGAGGGGCGAAACGGTAGGGCGGTACTATAATAGGAGAAAAAACGTGGAATTATGGTTTTCGGATTATCACACGGAGAATGTGAAAGTGTCCGTGAAAGCGGAAAAGCAGCTGTTTGGAGAACAGACGGAGTTTCAGCGGATTGACGTGTTTGAGTCGAAGGAATTTGGCAGATTTCTAAGCTCCGACGGCAGCATCGTTTTTTCGGAGGCGGACGAGTTTATTTATGATGAGATGATTGTGCATGTGCCGATGGCGGTGCATCCGCGTGTAAAAAAAGTGCTTGTGATCGGCGGCGGTGACGGCGGCGTTGCGAGGGAGCTTGCCCACTATGAAGAGATAGAGGAGATCGATGTGGTGGAGCCTGACCGCGTGTTTGTGGATGTCTGCAAAGAGTTTTTCCCTGACAATGCCTGCGGTCTCGAGGATGAGCGTGTGCGGGTGTTCTATGAGGATGGTCTGCGCTATCTGCGCAATAAGCATGACCAGTACGATTTGATTATCAATGACGCCATTGATCCGCTGGGACATACTGCCGGACTGTTTACCAAAGAATTTTACGGGAACTGTTATCGCGCGCTGAACGAGGACGGCATTATGGTTTATCAGCACGGGAGTCCTTTTTACGATGGCGATGAGGAGTCGTGCAGGTTTATGCATCGGAAAGCGAGCCATAGCTTTCCGATCAGCCGCGTGTATCAGGCTCACATACCGACCTGTTCTTCGGGATACTGGCTGTTTGGTTTTGCTTCCAGAAAGTATCATCCGCTGGCGGACCTCGATGTCGACCGCTGGAAACAGAGAGGGATTCAGACCTGGTACTATACGACCAACCTGCATAAAGGAGCGTTTATGCTGCCAAAATATGTGGAGGATATGCTCGAGGAAGAAGAGGGCAGAAAGAGCGGTAAAAAATAGGAAGAACGACGGTAAGAGCGCGGAGACACCGGCAAATCAGGATGGTATCTGTGTTCTGGCGGGACCGTATGCTTAAAACTAATGTTGCGCCGCAAAAGCGGCAGAATGAGAGGGAAAATGGGAAGATTATTAATTATCGGCTGCGGCGGGGTTGCCGGCGTGGCAATTCACAAATGTTGTCAGAACAGCAAAACTTTTTCGGAAATCTGCATTGCCAGCCGCACGAAGTCCAAATGTGATGCGTTAAAGGAGAAACTTGAGAAAACGACCGACACGCAAATCACGACGGCGCGGGTGGATGCAGACAATGTGGAGGAGCTTATCGCGCTGATCAAAGCGTATCAGCCGGATGCTGTGCTGAATGTGGCGCTGCCCTATCAGGATTTGACGATCATGGATGCCTGTCTCGCCTGCAAGGTTGACTATATCGACACGGCAAATTATGAGCCGGAGAATACAAGCGATCCTGCCTGGCGGGAAATCTACGAGAAACGCTGTGAGGAGGCGGGATTTACCGCATATTTTGATTATTCGTGGCAGTGGGCATACCAGGAGCGTTTCCGGCAGGCCGGGATTACCGCTCTGTGCGGCAGCGGCTTTGACCCCGGTGTCACAAGCGTGTTTTCAGCCTATGCGCTCAAGCACTATTTTGATGAAATAGAATATATTGATATCTTAGACTGCAACGGTGGCGACCACGGCTATCCGTTTGCAACCAATTTTAACCCGGAGATTAATCTTCGCGAGGTTTCGGCAAACGGCTCCTACTGGGAGGACGGCCATTGGGTGGAGACGGAGCCGATGGAAATTAAAAGAGTATATAACTTTCCGGAAGTAGGCGAGAAAGACATGTATTTGCTTCACCACGAAGAGATCGAATCGCTGGCTAAAAACATACCTGGTATCAAGAGAATTCGTTTCTTTATGACGTTTGGAGAGAGTTATCTGACCCATATGAAATGCCTAGAGAACGTGGGCATGTTGTCCACTTCGCCGATCGAATATGAGGGAAGAGAGATCGTGCCGATTCAGTTTCTGCGCGCTCTCCTGCCGGACCCCGCTTCCTTAGGGCCGCGGACGGTCGGCAAG
>CAJTYI010000123.1 GCA_910584215.1 uncultured Roseburia sp.
GAAGCGTTGAAAATGGCGCAGCAGAACAATTATGATATGATACTGCTGGATATTATGCTGCCCAAGATGGATGGCTTTGAAGTCTGCCAGCATATCCGGGAGTTTTCCAACATGCCGATTGTGATGCTGACCGCCAAGGGTGATGATATGGACAAAATTTTGGGCTTAGAATATGGAGCTGACGATTATATTACTAAGCCGTTTAACATTTTGGAAGTCAAGGCGCGCATCAAGGCGATCATGCGCCGCACGGCCGGAAGTCAGGCAAAAAAAGAAGATGCGAGGCTGGTGCAGGCGGGCGATTTAAAACTGGACTGTGAGAGCAGGCGTCTCTTTATTTTGGGCAGGGAAGTCAATCTGACGGCCAAGGAGTTTGACCTGTTAGAGCTTTTGGTGAATAACCCCAACAAAGTCTACGGCAGGGAAAATCTGCTCAATTTAGTGTGGGGTTATGAGTATCCGGGCGATGTGCGCACCGTGGATGTGCATGTGAGACGGCTGCGCGAAAAGATAGAAAGCAATCCGAGCGAGCCGCGCTATGTGCATACGAAGTGGGGTGTGGGTTACTATTATTCGCAGAATTCATGAGGTTATGATACATGTCGAAATTTAAAAATGTCACCGTCTTTTTCAAGAGTCTGCGGTTTCGCGTGCTGCTTTTGCTGGTTTTGTTTGGAATCATTCCCAGTCTGGCGCTGCGGTTTGGAATCTTGAATTCTTATGAACAGCGGGCGGTTTCCATCAGGACCAGCGAAATCTTAAGTCAGGCGAAGATTCTGACCAATCAGATCGTTTCCAGCGATTATCTTATTCAGTCTGACAATAAGCTGATCGACGCGCAGTTAGAGCAGTTGTCTACCATCTACGACGGACGTATCATGGTGATCGACAGAAATTTCCATATATTAAAAGATACCTATGAGCTGGATGAGAATAAGACGATTATCTCCGAGGAGGTGATCAAGAGCGCTTCCGGCAAAGAGATAACAAAGTACGATAAAGAAAACCGCTATATTGAGATGACGGTGCCGCTGTTAAAGGTGGAGCCGATGGAGGAAGATCTTGTGCTCGGCGTGATGATGGTGAGCGTTTCCACGGACAGTATCAGCCGCAATCTCGAATATCTTGCCCAGAGCGCGGCTGTGGTGCAGTTGGTTTGTGTGTTTATCATCGGGTTTATCGGCATCCTGGTATCCATAGAGCTGGTGCGTCCGTTTGGCAAGATGGCGCAGTCCATCGAGGAGATTTCGACGGGGTACGGCGGTGACGAGTTGAATGTCAGAGCCTACTCCGAGACCGTGCAGATCTGCAATAAGATCAACAGCATGCTCGGTCGGATGAGAGTGCTCGATGAGTCCAGACAGGAGTTTGTCTCCAATGTGTCGCACGAATTAAAGACGCCGCTCACTTCCATGAAAGTGCTGGCGGATTCGATCAACAGCATGGAGGATGCGCCGTTAGAGTTTTACAAGGAGTTTATGGCCGATATCGGCAATGAGATCGACCGCGAGACAAAGATTATCAATGATCTGCTGTCGCTGGTGAAGATGGACAAGTCTGCCGCCGACTTAAATATTTCCAGTGTCAATATCAATGAGCTGTTGGAACAGATTTTAAAACGGTTGCAGCCGATCGCAGACCGGCAGAAAGTGGAGCTGGTACTGGAGAGTTTCCGCCCGGTGAGCGCCGATATTGACGAGGTCAAGCTGACGTTGGCGATCAGCAACTTGATTGAAAATGCGATCAAATACAATAAGACCGACGGCTGGGTGCGCATTTCTTTAAATGCAGATCACCAGTATTTTTATATTAAAGTCGAAGATTCCGGGATTGGCATACCGGAGGAAGATCTTGAGCGCATCTATGAGCGTTTTTATCGGGTAGACAAATCTCATTCCAGGGAGATCGGCGGCACCGGTTTGGGGCTTGCGATCACCAGAAATGCGATTCTCATGCATCGCGGCGCGATCAAGGTTTTTAGTACGGAGGGCGAGGGAACAATTTTTAATGTGCGGATTCCGCTGAAGTATATAAAATAAGTGCAAAAGCGGCACTTATTTGCAAGTTGCGCTGCAGCTTGAGCTATGTGCACTATAAAATATGAAGAGAGGAAAATGCTTGAAGAGTTTAAAACAGGGGATATTGCTCTGTCTTTTGGTCGTGCTGTTCGTACCGTTTGCGGGGTGCGGCAGCGGGGAGAAGGAGAGCCGGTATCATATTGAATTTATCAACAAGGAGAAGACGAAGCTGGTGCCGGTGGCGTACGAGCCTTTCATGACGGACACCGCCGGAATGGTCGAAGAGTTTTTAACGGTGCTTAGCAGGGAGTCCGAGAATGTAGATTATATAAAACCGATGCCAGGGGGAGTGGAGATCGTGAGCTATTCCCTGGACGGGGTGATGCTTACACTGCATTTTAACGGCGAGTACAGTAAGATGACTGCGGCCGAGGAGGTTCTCTGCCGGGCGGCGATCGTGCGCACGATCACTCAGATTGAGGGAGTGGACTGCGTGTCTTTTTATATCGGGGATGTGCCGCTTGCAGACAGCAGTGGTGAGATCGTCGGCATTATGAACCAGGAGAGTTTTATCGAGAATCCGGGAGAGCAGATCAATTCACTGCAAAACGCGACCCTGACGTTATATTTTGCCAATGAGTCGGGGGATGGATTGGTAAAGGAAGTGCGCCAGGACGTTTATTACAGCAGCAATATTTCACTCGAGAAACTGGTGATGGAACAGCTTTTGGAGGGACCTAAGAGCGAAAATGCCTACGCTGCCATTCCGGCGGGCACCAGGCTGGTGACGGCATCGGTGGTGGATGGCGTCTGTTTTGTCAGCCTAGACCAGAACTTTAAGAATCAGAATTACAAAGTCAGTGAGGGAACGGTCATTTATTCGATCGTCAATTCTTTGACGGAGCTGCCCACGATCAGCAAAGTACAGATTTCCGTAAACGGGGATACGAACGGCGTTTACCGCGATACCTATAAACTGGTTACAATGTATGAGAGAAATATCGATTGTATCAGTGATTTGGAGGAGACGGTGCAAGAGAAGCAGACGGAGGGAACTTAATGCTTAGAAGGCCATTACTTGGGATGGCGGTGGCGTTTCTTTTGGGTATCTGGATGGCGGCCGGTGAAAAAATCGGCCTGGCCGCCCTGACATTTGTGCTTTGGGCCATCCTGGCCGGCGTTCTGCTTTGGCGATCGGAGGCCAGAGTTCTTCTGGGGGTCAGGCTTTTGCTCCTGCTGGCCGGCGGGGTGGCTGGATATCTTCGCTGTCAGAGCGAGAGCGATTTTCGGGCGGCCTATCTGCCGGTGTTATCCGACGGCGGCGAGATCACACTACAGGGAACGCTGTCACAGAAAGAATACAAAAATAATCAATTTATCTATCATCTATCTGCACCGTACATTCGTGCAGTTCAAACGGGACAGGAGTTTTGCGGAGAAACCAATGAAGTTCTTGTCTATCTGGAATCCGGGCAGTCAGACCCGGAAAAAATCGGAGAAATTCTTGTCATTCAGGGAACAATTTCATTGTGGAGACATGCCACCAACGAGGGGAGCTTTGATGAGGCGGATTTTTATCTGTCCAGGAAGCAGGACTTTAAAGTGGAAAATGCCGTGATTGTGGAAGTACACGGGAAAGCGGACTTTCTCGGTGAAAAGCTGTTTTGGCTGCGCGGGCGGCTGGCACAGGTATATGAGACTTCACTTGCCGCGGGAGGAATTATGATGACCATGCTGCTGGGGGATAAGAGCATGTTAGAGCCCAAGGTCAAAACGTTGTACCAGAACGCGGGTATTTTACATATTACCTGCATTTCCGGTCTTCATTTTGCAGTGATCGGGATGACGCTCAACCGGTTTTTGCGCAAGAGGCGTTTGGGAACGCTGCCGGCGGCTGTGATTGCCGGCGGCGTGATACTTTGCTACGCAAAAATGACGGGCGGCAGTGCGTCATCCTCGCGCGCAGTCGTCATGTTCCTGCTCAGTCTTTTGGCGCCGGTGGCCGGCAGAACATACGATTCTCTCAACGCACTCGGCGCGGCGGCGCTTGTGCTCTTGTGGAGCAATCCGTTTTTGTACCAGTATACAGGATTTCTTTTTTCCTGCGCCGCCGTGGTAGGTGTGGTGTGGATCGGAAAGAGCCGGGGACGCAGGGAGCGGATGCAAATTCTTTATCGGGGGCTTGCCGTAGAGCTTGCTACGCTGCCTTTTGCGGCGTGGTATTACTATGAGATTCCGCGCTATGGCGTCCTCATCAATCTCATCGTACTTCCGTTTGTAAAGCCGCTTCTGTTATGCGGACTCTGTGGCGGTTTTATGGGATTATTTTCTCTGCCGGCCGCCAAAATTCTATTATTTCCCTGCCATCTGATCTTGAGCGGTTATTGGAAACTATGTCAGCTCGCAAGTCTGCTGCCCGATGCGATGCAAATCACGGGCAGGCCGTCCGCAGCCCGGATGACGGTTTACTTCGCCGCCCTGCTTTTGTGGAATTATCTGCGCCTGTGCCGGGAGAGAGCGCGCTTGTTGCGGGAGGAGGCAGAGAAAATGGAGGAAGCCCAAAAAGAGCCTTTGTCACGAGTGGAGGCAAAGGAAACAACAAAAAATGCATATGCGACTTTTGCTTGGCCGCAAAGCGACGATTTGCGTTTGCCGTGCGAAAAGAGCTTTGCAATACCACACACGGTGAGGAATATCATTGGCGGGCTGCTCCTTTTACTGCTTCTTTTTTGTCCGCCAAGAAAGGGATTTGAGCTCACGATGCTCGATGTCGGGCAGGGTGACGGCAGCTTTATCCGCACGGAGGCCGGGTATACTTTATTTGTGGACGGTGGCAGCAGCAATATCTCTAAAGTGGGACAGTACCGCATTCTGCCGTTTTTAAAATACAATGGTGCGCGGGAAATCGATTACTGGTTTGTCTCTCACACGGACAAAGATCATATTTCAGGGCTGGAGGAACTGCTCACTCTTCGTTATCCCATCGGCACACTGGTGTTTTCTCAGATCACAAGGGAGGAGGAGACCTGTGTGCGGTTGCAGCAGCTGGCAGAGAAAAATGGAACCCGGCTGTTATTTTTGGAGGACAAAGATCAGCTGCACATCGATCAAGCCGTCCTAACGATCTATTTGCCGGAGGACGATAGTGGAGATAAAAACGAGGATTCTCTGGTCATCTTATATGAAGAACGGGGTTTTTCGGCGCTGTTGACCGGAGATATCGGTGAGATCAGAGAGCGGGAACTTGCGGCAGAGAAAAGCCTGCAGAACATAGACTTTTATAAAGCGGCGCATCATGCATCGAACGGTTCTAACACAGAGGCATTTCTGCAGAGGTTAAGGCCGAAAGCGGCCGGAATCTCCTGCGCCGAAAAAAATAGCTACGGTCATCCGGGCGGGGCGGCGGTAGAGCGGATCGCCGCGGCCGGAGGCAGCCTCTTTTACACAATGGAGGCGGGGCAGCTGCGGGTGGTGCGGCAAAAAGATATCTTTCTTGTGGAGCCATACCGAGAGCCCTTTAGATGTTATGTTTTTTCGCTGTCTGGCGACGGCGGGTGATTGGCGGAATATTGCCAGAAAATTATAGGTTATTAGCCCAGTTACTTGGATGAATATATATGAATATTGGATGCATATTTATTCTATGTAAAATACAGTAACTTTTTCTTTTCCTCTGAGTGAAAGCGGCATCCATCGTGTCGTTGGTGTCCCAGTTTCTGCTTTTTTCTTCAATATCACAAATCCCGAGGTACTTGGCGCGTGCCTTTGGGGCATCCAGCTATGATACACGTCTTTTCAAGGTTGGACACTCCGCTCTGTCGGTTCGCCCGGT
>CAJTYI010000124.1 GCA_910584215.1 uncultured Roseburia sp.
ATCACCCGATGCCCCAAAGAAGCACGCTTAGAACCTCTGGCATTTGCTCCATTCAGAAAAAAGCAGAGACTGTGGCGTCAAATCACGACGAATTGCCGCATTTACCTTGTGAATCAGAAAAAGTTTTTAGAAGTTTACGATAGAATAAATATGCAACACATAGGAATACTTATTCATTCAAAACAAGGGATAATAACCTATACTTTGCCGTCCCAGAAGGAATTTAAACCAGTAAGGCAGCTTGGAAGCTGCCTCTGGTATGGTTATCGTCTTATAATCCCAGTTTTTGGGAATGAAATTATACACTTCTGACAGAGCCGTTTGATAAATCTTCGGCCGAAACGCTTAAAATTTCCAGTCCCAAATCGGCGCTTACTTTTAAATAGCCATATCCGTGTTGCTCGCCGGGGCCGATGCCATAGGCGCTGAGATCCCATTCAATGACGAGTACGGTGCCGCTGGCACTGCCGACACATACGCCGCCGCCCTGCTGCTCAAAGAACTCGACAGATTTATTGAATGTGATGGTCGCTCTCTGCTTGTAGGAGAAATGATCACCCGTGTGGTTTGCTGTGAGTCGAATCGAGTATCTGCCGCCGCTAAACTGCATGTCAGGCGTGTATTCGATATCCGCTGTGATAGTCAGACAGTCGTTGCTCCCGCTGGCCATATAGATTCCCTCACAGAATCCATCGGCTGGAACTACGGTTGGTTTGACATAGTTTTTCATCATGATACCTCGCTTTCTAAGTTTAAATAAATCAGTTGAATCTAACCGGAATTTATCCGACTTACCATAGTAATCACCGCATCCTCTGCCGGCCTGAATTTGAATATGTAGAGCGGCGTTCCATTGACAGGCATCTGCTCTGGCGCAGACTGCCGTCATCTGTATGATCGTATTTTTATCATAACATAGGGTATTTCATTATGCAATTGGCAGTAAACGTTTATTTTCGTAGGAAACTGCATTATCAGACGCATCCGTTCCCAAGTCTTGGAGCAATTTTCAAAGAATCGCGAAGTGATTCTTATATTGACTTATGAAAAAGATGGTAGTAAAATAAGCAAAATTTGGTGAGCATCAAAAGTGAATGGACAGAAAGGAATCTTTTATCATGGAACGTACATTGAAACGGATGTTATCCTATTACAAACCTTATATGGGGATGTTTTGGGCGGATATGTTTTTTGCGGCTTTGTCCGCGGCGGTGGCGCTTACGCTGCCCCTGGTGGTGCGCTATGTCGCGTATACGCTGGTGTATGAGGAAGTCCCCGTTATTTTGCAGGAGATTAAATATATAGCGGTCGTTTTACTACTGTTGGTGGCGATAGACTGTTACAGCAAATTTTTTATCGGTAATTACGGCCATGTGATGGGGGCTAAGATCGAATATAATATGCGTGCTGAGATATTTGCGCATTTGCAGAAGCTGTCTTTTTCTTTTTATGATAACCAGAAGGTGGGGCAGTTGATGTCACGCATCACGACGGATTTGTTTGAGATCACGGAGTTGATGCATCACGGGCCGGAAAATATTATCTTATCGCTGATTAAAATTACAGGAGCGTTTGTGATTCTTTTGGGTATCAGCCCGTGGCTGTCTCTGGCGGCTTTTTGTATCCTGCCGTTTATGTTTTGTTATGCCTATTTTCTCAACAAGCGCATGCGCCGTGCATTTAAGCAAAATCGTGTAAAAATAGCGGAGATTAACGGTCAGATCGAGGATAATCTTTCCGGCATCCGCGTGGTGAAGTCTTTTGCCAATGAGGCGGTTGAGCAGAAAAAGTTTCAGGTTGGGAACGACGGGTTTCTTTCGTCAAAGAAAAACAGTTATTTCTATATGGGGAGCTTTCAGTCAGGACTGGGCGCTTTTACCACGCTCATACAAGTCTGCGTGATCGTTTCCGGTGCAGTGCTGATTGCCAAAGGGTTTGTCCAGGTGGCCGATCTTGTGACATTTATGCTCTACATCAGCGTATTTACGGAGCCGGTCAGGACTTTGGTTGATTTTATGGAGCAGTTTCAGAACGGTTATACCGGGTTTGAACGTTTTTGTGAGATTATGGATATCGAACCGGATATTAAGGATGCCAAAGACGCCATGGAGCTGACCGATACAAAAGGTGATATCCGGTTTGAGAATGTCTCTTTCCGCTATGAGGAAGGCACGGATATCGTGTTAAACCATGTCAATCTGAAGATTCCGGCGGGCTCTTATATCGCGCTGGTTGGCTCTTCGGGAGCCGGAAAGAGCACACTCTGTTCCCTGATACCAAGATTTTATGACGTGACGGCGGGCCGCGTGCTGGTCGACGGCAAGGACGTGCGACAGCTTCAGGGAAAGAGCCTGCGGGAACATATCGGGATTGTCCAGCAGGATGTCTACTTGTTTGCAGGCACGGTCTATGAAAACATTCTTTACGGGAGGCCGGATGCCGCGCGCGAAGAGGTGATTGAGGCGGCGAAAAATGCCAATGCCCATGAGTTTATTATGTCGCTGCCAAACGGCTATGAGACCGATATTGGACAGCGCGGCATCAAACTTTCCGGCGGGCAGAAGCAGCGTCTTTCCATCGCCCGGGTATTTTTAAAGAATCCGCCGATTTTGATTTTCGACGAGGCGACCTCTGCGCTTGACAATGAGAGTGAGAAAGTCGTGCAGGACTCGCTCGAGAAACTGGCTCAAAACCGCACGACCCTGGTGATTGCGCACCGGCTTTCGACGATCAAAAATGCTCAAAAGATATTGGTGCTGTCCGGGGATGGCATAGAGGAGACGGGGACGCACGAGGAACTGCTGGCGAGAAAAGGAATCTATGAGAAGCTCTATCATATGCAGTTTCATCGGTAAAAGAATATTTGCAAAATCTTTGGTTTTAGAGTAAAATAAATAACTGGCGTAAATGTTTGTGCCATGCCCAAGCGGCAGCACGGATATTTCCCATTGATTAAGGTGCCGCTTGGGCGGCGGAATGAGAGGAAGTATGACAAAGATTGATATTATCTCCGGTTTTTTGGGAGCAGGAAAAACTACATTTATTAAGAAAATGATCGAAGAAGTCTTTCAGGGAGAAAAAATTGTCCTGATCGAAAACGAGTTCGGGGAAGTGGGAATCGACGGCGGTTTCTTAAAAGACGCAGGCATTGAGATTACCGAGATGAATTCCGGCTGTATCTGCTGTTCGCTGGTAGGCGATTTTGGAAAGAATCTGCATGAAGTCATCGGCAAGTTTCATCCTGACCGCATTTTGATTGAGCCGTCCGGCGTGGGTAAGCTTTCGGATGTCATGAAGTCTGTCATTGATGTGGAGAAGGAGGAAGACGTAAAGTTAAACGGTTTGATTACGGTGGTAAATGCATTAAAAGCTGGAAAACAGATGAAAGCGTTTGGAGAATTTTTTAACAATCAGATCGCATATGCGACGACTATCGTTTTGAGCCGTTCACAGAAAGCTTCGCCGGAGCAGTTGGAGCTGTGTGTCAAACAGATACAGGCGTTAAACGGCAAAGCTGCCATAATCACGACCCCCTGGGAGGAGATCAAGGGCGAACAGATTTTAAAAGTTGTGGAAGGGCAAGATTCTTTGGAGATGAAATTGATAGCGGAGCAGCATGCCAAAGAGGAGGCGGAGCATCACGCGCACGAGCATCATCATGAACATGAGGAGCATGAGCATGGCCACGAAGAGCACTGCTGCGGGCACGGGGAACATGGACACGTGCATGAAGAGCATAGCCATGACCATGCAGAGCACGGGCATGAGCATAGCCATGAGGAAAGCTGCCACGACCATGAGGAGCATGGGGAAAGCTGCCGCGACCATGAGGAGCATGGGCATGAGCATAGTCATGGGGAAGGCCGTCATGATCATGGGGAGCACGAAGGGCACGAACATGTTCATGAAGAGCATGAGCACCACGAAGGGCACGAACATGTTCATGGAGAACAGGAGCACCATCATGAGCACGGAGAGAATTGTACCTGCGGCTGCCACGACCATGAACATCACCATCACCATGCAGATGATGTGTTTACCAGCTGGGGCAAAGAGACACCGCACAAATTTGAACGTGAGCATATTGAGGATATTTTAAAAACATTCTGCGAATCTGACGATTACGGCACGATTTTGCGTGCGAAAGGCATGGTGGAGGATGTGAACGGTTCGTGGATCTATTTTGATATGGTTCCGGGAGAATACGAGCTGCGCGAGGGTGAACCGGATTATACCGGGCGTCTGTGCGTCATCGGAACGGATATAGACGAGCACAGATTAGAAGAGTTGTTTGGAATCGCGTAAACGTTTTCTAACATTGTTTGTGCCGCCGCAGGCGGCATGTAGGAATGGAGGTATATATGCAGGAGATACCCGTATATCTTTTTACCGGATTTATGGACAGCGGAAAAACCAGCCTGATTAAAGATACGCTCTTGGACCAGGGCTTTTCCCAGCAGGGAAAGACGCTTGTAATCTGCTGTGAGGACGGTGAGACAGAATACAGTGAGGCGGAGTTAAAGGAAGCCAACGCAAAACTTTTGATGGTGGAGAACGAAGAAGACTTGACGGCGGAATTCTTAGATAAGGCTACGGCCGAATACTTACCCGATCAGGTGTTCATCGAATACAACGGGACTTGGGGCATGGACACGATCTTAGAGGTGTCGCTGCCGAAAGGCTGGATTCTTGTCCAGGCGCTTGCCACCGTCGATGCCACCACGTTTGATATGTATCTCGCCAATATGCGCACATTGATCATGGAACAACTGTTTGAGGCGGATGTGGTGATCGTCAATCGCTGTGATGACAGTACGGACAAGGGCAAGTATCGGCGCAATATCAAGGCACAGAACCGCAAAGCGCAGATTGTCTATGAGCGCGCGGACGGCACGATCGATGAGAGGCCGGAGGAACTCCCGTTTGACATTTCGGGGGATGACCTTGAGATCACCGATGCCGATTATGGCATCTGGTATATGGACTGTATGGAAAATCCGAAAAATTATGTCGGCAAAAAGGTCAGTTTCTTGGCGCTAGTGTATAATCCTGACAAGTTGAAAAAGGGCATATTTGTGCCGGGGCGGTTTGCTATGACCTGCTGTGTGGATGATATTACCTTTATCGGGTTTAAGTGCAAGTATGACAGGGAGGAAGAGCTTCCCCATAAATCGTGGATTAAAATTACCGCGGAGGTGCGCTTAGAATTTGCCAAGGAATATAAGGGAAAAGGGCCAGTGCTCTATCCGGTATCGATAGAAGCGGCGGAGAAACCGGAGGACGAACTGGTGTACTTTTCTTAATCCTACTAATAAGGATAGAAAAGTATAGGTTATTAGCCTGAAAACTTTATACCATATATATGAATAAATATGCGAAACGGCTTTTATTGGGAAGTGATATACTTTTTATTTTCAGCATATGAGCGGCGTCCAGCCAGTATCCTAACTGCAGGTGCTCTTGTTTTTGCCCAAACCTCCAAAACGCCGGGGTACTAACGCATGTCTTTGGGGCATCCAGCTATGATACACGTCTTTTCAAGGTTGGACA
>CAJTYI010000125.1 GCA_910584215.1 uncultured Roseburia sp.
AGTCCAGGTTCAAAAACGGTTTCTTTGTCGCGTAGTCCACGAAGATTAAATCACATACCTCTCTGTTTGCCATGTTTGCATTTGTCATAATTCCTCTCTTTCCGCCGCGTAAGCGGCATTGCAATGATATTTTTTGTGTTTTGGATTTTTCTTCCTATGGCTCCCTTATCGGAAAATTTTCATTTCTCCCGAAAGTTCCGACCGGGCTGGCCGGAACTTCCGTGGAAAAACAGGCGGGTGGAAAATGAAAAAAGTAACTTTTAATAAAAATTTAAAAAACGGCTTTCATTCTCCCGCAATTGTAGTAGAATAAAATCAACTATGCTGATGATCCTCTGTCATGGGGAGATGAAAACAGACAAGAACTATTTATGAAGATATGATGAATTATTATGATAATTGAATTACTCTGAAATTGCCTTTCAACGCCATCAAGATAGATGCAGCGCTGCCGCATGAAAAATTAATTTTTCTGCGGCAGCCTGTTGCTTCTATCATTTTGCATGTTCTCCCGAACATTTAATTTTATCAGGCGGACTTTACAATCACCGCGTCAAATCCCGCCGCTTTCAGCTTTTCCTGCATCGCGACAGCGTTATCTCTGACAGCATAAGCTCCCACCTGCACACGATAAACTACGGGTACTTTATGGTTCGCTGCTGCATGATCTTTGGGAACGGTTGAAGCCACCTCATCTTGTCCAGATGGAACGGGCATTCCTCCGGCGTTCGCTGCATCGGAATCAGGCTTTAGTGCACGCTGCCCCGTGATACCATAGACAATCGCCTCCGCCATCTTTTTGGCGTTATAGAGACGGACATCATCCATATCATCTACAAAGCAGCACTCAATCAACATGGCCGGCGCCTTCGTTTTGCGCAGAAAATAAAGTCCTGCGTTTATCTTGATCCCGCGGTTTTTAAATCCCAGCTCCGCAATGGCTTCACACACCTGTTTTGCGTAGGAATTTGCCTTACTGGACTGATTGTAAACCAAAACCTCCGTCCCGGCCGTCCTGCCATTGCCGGCCAAATCCTTAGCACCGGCGTTAAAATGAATGGACACATCCAAATCGACCGGATGTGCATTGCATGCATTTACAATTTTGTACAAAACATCTGCCTGATCTACCCCATTGTCGCAGGTACAGTCGTAAACCGTATGCCCCATTTGACGCAGCCTAGCGACCACTTCATCTTTCACTTTCCTAGCCTCAGTGGATTCATTCAGAATCCCGACGGCTCCGCAGGCAGTTTTTCCGTCCGGGTTATGCCCGGCATGCACATTGATTTTCATATCAATTCTCTCCTTCCTCCTTTTTCGGATTATTTTTCGTAAAAAGTCTTTTCTTCTCTATTTTCTGTCAATGTCTCCGTCATTTCATCCACTTGACTTCTGATGTGCTTTACTAGCGGCAGTATAAATATCGGGAGACTTACCCCGATATCCACCATGTTTTCCAGTATGCTGATTAATTCATTACAGATAATCCAGACTGCCACGATACAGGCGATCAGAAATGTAAATGGCAGTGCAATCCCAAATGTCGCGGCTGCATATTTTAACAAATGGTCAATAATGGCTCCCACGACTACCAAAAGCCACATGGTGACCTTTTTACAGATTCCACGCATACTTTTATATGAATTTATCCCATCCTTGCGGTTCGGCGCCGCCATAAGCCCGGTTATGTAATCAATGATGTTGCAAAGCACCATAAGCAGCACCGGAACGTACAAAATACCAAGTACCGACGATAAAAAGCCTGTAATTCCTGTGACAATGGCCTGCATTGTTTTATGGTTCATATGTTTTGCCTCCCTTCTATTTGTTTTAGTGTCATATAAACCTGATATGTCTATTATCTACGCGCAATTCACCGCTTACTTCTTTTTTTCGCGTACAAAAAATTGACATCCGTATAAGGTTCCGACGTGTATATGTATGCGTCCTCTCCATCGTAATGGCCAAATTCAAAATACAATGTATATGTATCAATACCATTGTGTAATTCTCCAATTTGAACCTTTTGTCCATAATTATAATTGTCAGGGTTATGACATATCATGATCGGCTTTGTATATTCGTTGATGCAAAGTGTCTCCGTTACGGCTATTATATAATCATAAGACGGATAGCCCCATTGTTGAACTGTGCCGCCACTTCCGTCGCCCCAATATCTTATTGTCTCAGGATCGATATCATCCGGCAGTCCAAGCAAAGGAAATATTATATGGCTAAATAGATTTGAATATCCAAGTATATTCGGTATGGAACTGCTGCATGGTACGGCATTTCCTCTCGCATCGAAATAAACGGGCGTGTATGCCGACCCTTTCGACATTACACTCTGTTTACTCAAATAAGTATCCGAAATAACTTTGCCATTCCCGTCCTGCACAGCTTTTGTCGCACTCGCTGCATTTCCCAGCACGTTCGCCCGAATGGGAGATGTAGATATCAGCTCTCCATTTTCGCAATACAATCTTGCATCGAAATCACTTTGTGACCCTACTTCGTGAAAATCAATATATTTTCCGATTTCCATCAGGCCGCCGGAACCTGCATTGGGCGCAGCGACAATCTTAGGAATCCCTTCTCCGCCATGACCATTACTAATATTTATCCCCATGCTCTCTGCCGTGCTCACCACGCCGCAATATACCCATTTTGAATCTTTCTCTGTCCCCCCTTCTTGAAATATAAATTCGTAGGCGCATCCCGCCGCGATCAGTTTGGATATCGCCTTGTCGTTAAATGAGCGCGTCTGCCCGAGCGGAAACCATGCAAAATACGCACCTGTCCCATTGACATTGAGCGTCAAATAGTTGGTAGTGCTGCCTTTCGTGAATGTCACCATGACGCGGGCGCCATCGTACAACTGAAATCCTGGGCACTCCACGGTCTTTGCTGACGCACCCTGAAGCGTAGCACAGACACCAGTGTAGACATTGCCGCTCGGAAAGTCTCCCCACGCCGCGCTCCCGTTTCCGCTGCATTTTAATATTTGGCTCTCTTGTCCGCCAGCCGGAATATGCCGATATCCGGAAGTGCTCGGATGCGTATACACCTTTGTCTCTGTACCGTTAATCTTGAGATATCCGTTGCTGGATGACGCTTCCGTCTTTGTTGCATCTGTGCGCGCATGTGCAGAATCTGCGTGAGCCTTAGCTGCATCCCAGCTGGCATACCTGGATTCCAAGGTATTGCCGTCGCCCAGCTCAACCGTCTGTGCGCTTGTCCACTGGGATAGCTTCTTGTATCCGTCCGGCGTCCTGATATTTCTCTTTACTTTTTTAAAACTGTCTGATTGGCTCATTTTTACCCTCTCCTTTCTAATATTCCTGCAGCCAGTAATCGCCTTCTTTTTGGCTTCCCGGCTGCGCTGCCGCTAATATTTCACTGTGAATGGTGTTGCCGTTTTGGTCGTTTTGTGCATAGACGGCACTGTGGACATGCTTTTCAACATCCGGCGTATTGTCAGCACGCCCCAATCCAACCTGTGCTTTCGTCACCTGATGCGGATTACCGTAATCCACCATATGTGCAATCATGCCATCAATCACTGCCGACTCGGTCACAGACTCAATATCTTTGCCGCTGAGCACTGACTTTTCTACGATAATGCGAAACGGCATTGTAGAAAGAATTTTGATGCCCAACTGACTACCGCCGTTTATAGACGCATCGGTTGATGATGAGGTTCCTGTCCTGGTTTTGTCTGCAATCTGTAATTCTGCATGTAGTATACCGGCGACCGCTGTCGCCTGTTCCGGCAATTGAATTGTCACCGTACCATCCGCTTTGATTGGCACTTCGTGATAAATATAAGTGTGATCGGGTTTATGCACTTTGTACCTCGCGGTCATAGTTGCCGCATCAAGCGGATAGATCTCTCCCTGGTTAGTGACGGTAATATTTATCACACGGGACCCTGCGTCTCCCTCTTTACAGCGGACATTTTTCATTCGGGGCACAGAAAAATCCAGCGTGATATCCTGCTGCGTCTGTAAGTTGTTCTCTCTGCTCATGTTATATTCCACCTTTCCTGTTTCTGTATCTTGTGCCTTTATTCACGATGTCTGTCTTGTCAGCCATTTATAATCCCACCTTTCTGATCGGTGCGTATGTGACAACAATCTTACACGCCGAATTGGCCCTAAATACATTTTTATTGTTTTCATATGTGTTGATAAGCCGTGGGAAATAATAGTTAAAATCACCGGGAAGCGTCACATGCGCCCTGGATGAAGTCGTAATAAGCTGTTTTGCCCCATCCATGGTGATCGTTTCTCCCACCTCGTATTGATAAATCGCCGTGATCCTGTTGTTTGATTCCAACTCATTTTCAAGTGTAAAAATATTTTCTTTTCTGTCCAGAAATGTGACCTCCACACGCGGATAGACAAAACCCGGTTCGTCGGATACGTCATAGATTTCAAACGGAACATTGGGTTGGCATACCTTCTCTACAACAATTTCGTCCATAAACGCATAAGGTGCATCTGTGTACATTGTCAGCTCCAGGCCGATCACCTCACCGCGATACGCAATCTGTTTTGCAGAAAACGTGACATTCCAGTAAATATGTTCATACCCCTTTTGGTATATTTTGAACTTAAAGTACTGATTTTTTCTGCACAGCCATCTCTGCAAAGAGGAGATTTCCTCCGTGGTCAGGGTAAGCTCCCTGCCGCTTTTTTGTTCACACGGATTCTTGCAAATTTGAAAAGACGCCGTATAGGCAGTATCATATGTGGTATTGGATAAGCCAAATCTATTTCCGGCCGCCGATTTTATCTGCCCAAACGTGAGGTCGGAACCGGAAGATACCGTCTCTACGCCGCCCGGCCCGTCAAAACGGCAGATCATCATGCCGTAATCTGAAAGCTTTTCTCCCGCGTACTCAAAATCTAATGCATACATTATAGTCCTCCTTCTATTTTTCTTTTTTTTAAGAAATAGGCAGCATCGCGTGCTGCCGTTTCTTGTGCATCCGCCTTACCCCTCTGCCTGCTCCTCGAAAAGGTCTAAAAGCGCCAGCGCCTGACCCGGCGTAATCTTAATATCTCCCAGTGCAGACTTTTTAATCTTGGAAAACTCGACAGCGTCCTCGATTTCTGTCTCTAAAAATTCTGTCATCTCTGCCTGGTAAGCCAAAACATCCGCGATCTTTACCTGCCCGTCTTGCTCCACGAGCACACCATCCTGATCTTTTTCTCCATATTTCTCTATGAGCTCACGCAACAGTTTCTCTTTTTTCTCATCAATCACACGCTTTGGGACAGAGATCGCCTGCATATTCTTAGCAATGCTGCATGCGGTATGGATATCCAAATCCCGCTCCATCAAAAAGGCAAGCGCCTCATAGGTTGTTAATATCTGTATCACTTTCATAGTAAGTTCCTCCATTTTTCAATCGAGTAGGGGAGATTTCTTCCCTACTCGCCGCGCGGGGTGCATGCTGCAACAGCAGCTATTTTCACTTCGCACC
>CAJTYI010000126.1 GCA_910584215.1 uncultured Roseburia sp.
GGGACTTTGCGAGCCGGGGCGTCTAGGGGAACTAGAAAGTTGCAAAGATTTCTGTCTTTACCGGGACGGACAGACACTATGAGGTGGTTCAACACTGAAAAGACGCGCAACCAGATGCTCCAAACGGCATGCGAGAACCCCTGACGTTTTTCCGGAGGGTCAAAAGACAAGTATCACCTGCAGTTATGCTGTCTGCCGAACGCCGCATTTACGCTAAGAATATAAAATTTATATCACTTCTGATAGAACATATATGCATATTTATTCACTTTGATGATATCAAGCGACATAGCTAATAACCTATAAATTATAAGCTGTAAAGAAAAAATACTTGACACCATCTTTTTTTTATGCTATCCTATCAAAGGTTTTGGGTGAGAAATCGAAAAGAAGCAGAAAGTCGGTGTTTTCATGGAAGAGAAAGTGGAACAGGCATATCTGTATGATTTTTACGGTGAACTGTTAAACGAGCACCAGAGAAAGATATACGAAGATTTTGTTTTTGGTGATCTCTCGCTTGCTGAGATCGCCGACCAAGAGGGAATCAGCCGTCAGGGAGTACACGATATGGTGAAGCGTTGTACGAAAGCGCTAGAGGGCTACGAAGAAAAGCTGCATCTGGTGAGTCGGTTTTTATCTGTCAAACAAAAGGTGGGACAGATACAAAACCTCGCAAAAGATTTTACTAAAACCCGCGACGAAACAGTTTTGACAGAGATTGGCGTACTCGCCGATCAGATATTAGAGGATTTGTAGATGGCATTTGACAGTTTATCTGAAAAACTTCAAAATGTATTTAAGAACCTGCGCAGCAAGGGCCGATTGACGGAGAATGACGTAAAAGCCGCACTAAAAGAAGTGAAGATGGCGCTTTTAGAGGCGGATGTCAATTTTAAAGTAGTAAAGCAGTTCGTCAAAGATGTGCAGGAGCGCGCCATCGGACAGGATGTCATGAATGGGCTCAATCCCGGCCAGATGGTGATTAAAATCGTAAACGAAGAGATGATCAGGCTGATGGGGGCTGAGACGACTGAGATTGCGATCAAGCCGGGCAAGGAACTTACCGTGATTATGATGGTTGGTTTACAGGGTGCCGGCAAGACGACCACGGCGGCAAAGATCGCCGGGAAGTTTAAGGCCAAAGGCAAAAAGGTTTTACTCGTCGCCTGTGACGTCTACCGTCCTGCGGCGATCGAGCAGCTTCAGATCAACGGGGAAAAGCAAGGGGTTGAGGTGTTCGCCATGGGCGATAAGAACAAGCCTCTTCATATTGCCAGGGCTGCGGTCGAACATGCGGCCAAGAGTGACTGCAACATCGTTATCATTGATACTGCCGGACGTCTTCATATCGATGAGGATATGATGGCAGAGCTGATGGAGATCAAGGAAAACGTTTCCGTGAGCCAGACCGTTTTGGTGGTGGACTCCATGACCGGTCAGGATGCCGTCAATGTTGCCAGTACTTTCGATGAAAAAATCGGCGTCGATGGTGTCGTGCTCACCAAGTTAGACGGAGACACACGCGGCGGTGCGGCGCTCTCGATACGGGCGGTGACCGGAAAACCGATTCTCTACGCCGGCATGGGAGAAAAGCTCTCCGATTTGGAACAGTTTTATCCTGACCGCATGGCTTCACGTATTCTTGGTATGGGAGACGTCTTAACCCTGATCGAGAAAGCGCAGGAAGAGCTGGATGAAGAAAAAGCCAAAAAGCTCGAAGAGAAGATGCGCAAAAATGAGTTTGACTTTGAGATGTATTTAGAGTCGATGGGCCAGATGAAAAAGATGGGCGGGCTTTCTAGTATTATGAGCATGATACCGGGGCTTGGCGGGGGCAAGGTGCCCGAGATTGACGAGGCTGCGGCAGAGAAGAGTATGGCGCGCACGGAGGCGATCATTTACTCTATGACGCAGGAGGAGAGACAAAATCCATCCCTGCTAAATCCGAGCAGGAAGCGCAGAATTGCCGAAGGCGCCGGCGTAGATATCGCCGAGGTCAACCGGTTAGTCAAACAGTTTGAGCAGGCGCGAAAGATGATGAAGCAGATGCCGGGGATGATGAAAAAAGGTAGAAGAGGAATGTTTCAAGGACTTCCTTTTTAATACAACAAATCAAACACTTTAAGGAGGTGAAAGTAGTGGCAGTAAAGATCAGATTGAGAAGAATGGGACAGAAAAAGGCTCCTTTTTATAGAATCGTAGTAGCAGATTCCCGCTCTCCGAGAGATGGAAGATGTATCGAAGAGATTGGAACTTATGATCCGAATAAAGAGCCAAGTGAGTATCATGTCAATGAGGAGTTAGCAAAGAAATGGTTAGCTAACGGTGCTCAGCCAACAGATACCGTTGCGAAAATTTTCAAGAAAGCCGGTATTGAGAAATAGGATGAATGAGGTGGACCCGATGAAAGAGTTAGTGGAAGTAATTGCCAAATCATTAGTCGACTGCCCAGATGAGGTCGTGGTGACACAGACTGAGAATGAAAAGTCCATCGTATTGGAGCTGCGCGTGGCGCAGTCCGATATGGGCAAGGTAATCGGCAAACAGGGCCGCATTGCAAAGGCAATCCGCTCTGTTGTTAAGGCGGCTGCCTCTAAGGAAGAAAAGAAAGTGATTGTTGAGATTATGCAGTGACATGTGGGCTATCGTTTGGATAGCCCTTTTTATATATGTGTATGGAGGATGCAGTGGAAGATTTATTGCAGGTAGGGGTGATTACCTCGACGCACGGGTTACGTGGGGAGGTAAAGGTATTTCCGACAACAGATGATGCCGGGCGCTTTAAGAAGTTAAAACAGGTTATTTTGGATACAGGAAAAGAAAAAATAGACCTTGAGATCGCAGGAGTTAAGTTTTTCAAAAACATGGTGATTCTGAAGTTTCGGGGGATTGACGATATCAATGAGGTACAAAAATATTGTAAAATGGGTCTTTTTGTCACGAGGGAAAACGCTGTGAAGTTAAAAAAGGACGAGTACTTTATCGCAGATTTAATCGGGCTTTCTGTGATTTCCGATGAGGATGAGGACCTTGGAACCATAAAGGACGTGTTGCAGACCGGAGCCAACGATGTCTATGTAGTGACGAGTCCAGACGGAGGAGAGCTGTTGATTCCGGCGATCAGACAGTGTGTTAAGGAAGTGGACATTGCGGGAGGAAGAGTCATCGTGCACTTACTTGAGGGCCTGCGGGAGATCAACAGCAAACAATAACTGCGGCTGATGATTGAGCCGTCTACCGGCTTTTATCTGGATGAGAGCCGACTGACAGCTAATCATAACTGGAAATGAGGAACCTATGAATTTTCATATTTTGACATTATTTCCCGAGATGGTGGAGGAAGGATTGTCCGCCAGCATAATCGGCAGAGCGGAAAAAAAAGGGCTGTTGTCGATTCATGCGGTCAATATCAGGGATTTTACGCTCGATAAACATAAAAAAGTAGACGACTACCCCTACGGCGGCGGTGCAGGGATGCTGATGCAGGCGCAGCCGGTGTATGATGCCTGGGAATCTCTGACTAAGCGTATGGGGCATAGGCCGCGCACGGTTTATCTGACGCCGCAGGGACGGGTGTTCAACCAGGAGATGGCCAAAGAGCTCGCGAGGGAGGAAGATTTGATTTTTCTCTGCGGCCACTACGAGGGGATCGACGAGCGCGCCTTAGAGGAGATAGTGACTGATTGTGTCTCGATCGGCGATTATGTGCTGACGGGGGGCGAGCTTCCGGCGATGGTGATGATAGACGCCATAGCCCGCATGGTACCCGGCGTGTTGAGCAATGAGGAGTCTGGCGCGGCGGAGTCTTTTGAGGGATGTCTGCTGGAGTATCCCCAGTACAGCAGACCGGAGGAATGGAGAGGGAAGCGCGTGCCCGCCGTGCTTTTGTCCGGCAACCATCAGAAGGTCGATGAATGGCGCAGGCAGCAAGCTATAGTAAGAACGGCAGAACGTCGGCCGGATCTGCTGGCGCGGGCTGCACTTTCGGAAAAAGAAATCAAGTGGCTGAGAGAATATCAGAAAGAAAACGGATTTTAGAGAATCCTCCCAAACAGAGGATGCTTTGCACGGATTGGAATCGCCCGATCGCGGCGACATGGAGGTAAAATGGCAAAACAGAAGTATTATGCGGTGCGGGTGGGAAAGACGCCAGGGATTTATCTGACCTGGGAGGCGTGCAGGAAGCAGGTGAGCGGGTATCCGGGAGCCATCTACAAAAGCTTTCCCACACAGCAGGAGGCAGAAGGTTTTATGAGAGGAGACGGCATGGGCAACGCCTCTTCGGCAAAAGAACGTCATATGGTGCAGGAGACAGGCGGGTTGCCAGATATCTACGCGTTTGTGGACGGCTCGTACCAGGCGCAGAAAAAAGTGTACGGTTACGGCGGTTTTCTGATGCATCACGGTCAAAAGGAGATCTTGCAGGGTGCGGGAACCGATGAGGAGATGGCGTCGATGCGCAACGTGGCCGGGGAAGTGCTCGGCAGCATGGCGGCCATCCAAAAGGCAGTCGACCTGGGCCTGCCGGAAATCACCATATTTTATGATTATATGGGAATACAGATGTGGGCAGAGGGCGGCTGGAAGCGCAATAAAGCGGGCACTGTGGCGTATTACGAATATGTGCAGTCAGTGCGCGGTAAAATACGCATACATTTTGTAAAAGTCAAGGGGCATTCGGGCGTGGAGGGGAACGAGGAGGCCGACCGCCTGGCAAAAGAAGCAGTCGGCAACTAAGTTTTTTGTCACACACATAAAAACTACTTTAAATCACTTGACAGGATGAATCCATATGTTATAATATAACCAACATATGAATAATTGTTCATATGAATAAAAAGTTGCAGATGTATTCACGACGCTTCGGATGTTAAAAAGAATATCACAACCGTTCGTGAAAGCAGTGACGTAATAGGATGCGCCACGGAAAGGAATCGTATGAAAAAAACTTACAAGATCGAAGTAGATTGTGCAAATTGTGCAAACAAAATGGAAGACGCAGCGAAAAAGACCGCGGGCGTAAAAGATGCCACCGTCAATTTTATGACCCTGAAGATGATCGTTGAATTTGAAGAAGATGACAACCCGGCGGATGTTATGCGGTTGGTGCAAAAAAACTGTAAAAAAGTAGAAGATGACTGTGAGATTTATCTATAGAGAGTCGCTTTCATGAGTTTTTGACCGTATTGTCACCACAGTAAACTGCGCTGCCATGCGGGGGGGGGATAATCAGCTTGCCGGCTGATTTTATTACCTCAAATAACGCTCTGGAATGGAGATTAGGATGAATAAAAAACAGAAAAAAGTATTAATTCGCATTATCTTAGCGGCAGTACTCATGGTAGTTTTTTC
>CAJTYI010000127.1 GCA_910584215.1 uncultured Roseburia sp.
ACCGCACAATCACCGAAGTGATTATGTTTTAGAATCTTTCAAGGTTTGTTCACTGTTCAGTTATCAAGGTTCACTCTCTTACACTGGTTTACTGTTTCATATCTCACACCAGTAACCAGGCAATTTGTTCTGTCTGCCGCTGTTCTCGGTGACAGCTTAATTAATATAGCATGTGATTTATGGTTTGTCAACAACTTTTTTCACTTTTTTTAGATATATTTTTCTTTTATTTTCCCCCAGTGTTTTTGCTCTTGCAGAAAAAGCGGGAACGTTCTTACATGATCAATAGCTGCGAATACTGCTTCACATGTTCGCCTATATCATCAAGCCCAATGATTTAAGCACAAATATCCATCCTGTCAGTGTGACAGCCGCCAGCAATGTAGTCGTCACCACCACACTTGCCGTCAAGACGCCGTCATTCCCCATATTTTGAGCCATAATGTAGCAGCTCGGCGTGGCAGGCGCCCCCAGCATAATAAGTATCGCAATGATTTTTTCTCCTGTAAACCCCAACCAAGCGGCGATCGGCAAAAAAATCAGCGGTTGTATCACAAGTTTAATCAATGAAGCGGCCAACGTCGGTTTCATTTTTGCAAGCGCTCTGCGCCCTTCAAAACCGGCGCCAATGGTTATGAGAGCCAGCGGCGTCGCCATCTGCGCCACACTGTTTAACGTTTTATTGAGAATCAGCGGGAGCTTTGCCCGCATCAATGCGGCGGCAATCCCCAGAACTATCGCAATAATTATGGGATTTTTGACGATATTGACAACGGCCTCTTTCAATTTTGACTTTTTATCCAATTGGTCTGCCGCACTGCTCTCAAACGTCAGCACCAGCACGGAGAATATATTATAAAGCGGCACCGCCCCAATAATCATCAGCGGTCCCATAGCAGAAGTACCATAAATATTTTCAATAAAGGCCAGTCCCATCACCGCCGCACTGCTGCGAAACGATGCCTGCACAAAAGCGCCGCGAATACTCTTTTCCCGCACAAATAGTTTAGCGCCTCCCCAGATCAGCCAAAAACATGCCGTACTCGCAGCTGCGCAGAACAAAACATACCTCGCATCAAACACAGCACGAATATCGACTCCCGCAATGTCGCGAAACAGCATAACCGGCAGCGTCACCTTAAAATTAAACCTGTTGGCGACCGATACAAAATTTTCATTTAATATACCGCCCTGCTTGAGCAGATACCCGATTACCATGACCAAAAAAATCGGAACCGTCACATTGATGCTGAAGATAAAATTTTCCATCGTCTGCCTTTCTTCGCGTTATTGGTCCGCAATCTTTTTTTCATATTTATAAAAATAATATTCGAGATCGAAGTACGTCTGTTCCTCGCTGCTCGCACTCACATGCCACTCCGGTTTCTCATCCAGATTGGGAAAATAGACATCCGCGTCAAATGCATAGTCAATTTTTGTCACATATGCAACGTCACAATGCTCGAGCAATTGTTCATAAATACCGGCTCCGCCAACGACAAAGATATCCTCACTGGGATATTTTTTTAACTCGTCCCAAAGCTCCTCCATGGAATGAAGCACGATTGCGCCGGACTTCTGATAATTTTGATTGTGAGATAAAACGATATTGGTGCGGTTTTTTAGGGGCTGTCCACCTGGAAAACTTTCTAACGTCTTTCGCCCCATGACGACCACCTTGCCGGTCGTCGTTTCCCGAAAAAACTTCATGTCGGCCGGTATTTTCACCAATAGCTCGCCTTTATTGCCGATCGCCCAGTTTTTATCTACTGCTGCAATGATATTCATATTTCCTCTCATTCCGCCGCACAAGCGGCATTAAAGTCCCGTGAAAAAGTATTTATTGTTATATCTTTTATGAGTTAAGCCAGATAGGTAGAAAACTCTAACATCAGGGAACTCTCCCAAAGAGAGTAGTGTGAAAAAAATTTTTCACACGCAACTTTGTGCCTGCAGCTCAAAGTTTGCAGGTTGAGAGATTGACCGTTTCGATAATATCATCAACGGGGATACCCTCCCCGATATCTATTGTGTTTGTTTCAAAAATCAGCCTGGTCTGATCTTCACTGAGTTTGCTGCCCTCTATGTGATTGGAGTTAGAGGAAATGCCAAGTTCCTTAGCCAGTGCAGTTTTCGTCAGACCTTTTTCATTCAGTTTTTGCAGCAGACCGGAATATGAAATCATAGTATCCACCTTCTTTCTTTACTTATTGTGCCACAAAAAGGCAAATGGTAAAGGTTCCTTTGTGAAAAAGTAAAGGGAAAGGCCGTCAAATACTCTGCAAAATAATATGCTTGAATGACAACGGAATAATGTGAAGTTATTATATACAACATGGCGATGTCCACAGAGATAGCGCGCATCGGATTGTTTTAACCCAACTTCCCAACCTTAAAAAGAATGCGCCAACCGACGCTCTCTGGGCTGTAAACAGAAATGATTCCTTACATGTGCATTACATGCCTCTTTTTTCTCCGCTTATATTGCCACTGGAATATTCCTAATCTGCTCTCCCGTGACATAATTTTCTATCGCAACATCGCCCGGCGTAAACTGATAAAAATCCGTTATCTCAGGATTTAGCCTAAAAGTGGGCGCTGCGTACTGCGGCCGCGCAATCAACTCCTTCACCAGTGGGATATGGCGGTCGTAAATATGGGCATCTGCAATCACATGGAGCAATTCTCCCACCTGCATGCCGCAGACCTGGGCAAGCATATGCATCAGCACTGCATACTGGCATACATTCCAGTTGTTGGCAGTCAGGACATCCTGTGAGCGCTGATTGAGAACAGCGTTTAATATGAGTTTATCTTCCCCTTCCCTTTGCGTGACATTAAAGGTCATACTGTAAGCACAGGGGTAAAGATTCATCTCATGTAAATCCTGGTGCACATAGAGGTTTGTCATGATACGGCGGCTGTACGGATTATGTTTCAAATCGTAGATTACCCTGTCCACCTGGTCCATCATTCCCTCTTTATATTGATGTTTCACGCCCATCTGATATCCGTACGCCTTGCCGATCGATCCGTTCTCATCCGCCCACTCGTCCCAGACCGTACTGTTGAGGTCCTGGATATTGTTGGATTTGCGCTGCCAAATCCAGAGCATTTCCTCCGTGCATGTCTTGATCGCCGTCTTGCGCAGGGTGAGCGCGGGAAACTCCCTTGACAGATCATAGCGGTTCACCACGCCGAACTTCTTAATGGTATAAGCGCTGCTGCCGTCCTCCCAGTGCGGGCGGACTTTCTCTCCCTGGGTACTGGTACCATGTTGCAAAATATCCTGACACATCGAAACAAATACTTGATCTGCAAGGCTCATTGTCCGTTCTCCTCTCCTGCATACATTCGTAGTGCGAATACGATCATACTGCTTGTCACACCGCCAAAATCAAACTGCCGTGTAACCGGCATAGGTGCAAAATGTAATCTATTATAAACATTTTTTTGCCCAAAACACAAGAGTATGTTGCATTTTTTCAGTAAATAACGTATACTATTACTTATACTTGTTTTGCATGATACCCATAGGTATCATTGATATTCTGTAACAAAGGAGAGTTTTTTATGAGCCAGGCTAAAGTTGACAAATATAAAGAAGAAAAGGCAAACCGTAAACAGATTATAGCGCGGGAGAGGCGGAAAAAGATTCTGACTACAGCATGTGGCTGCGTGATTGCCGTTGCGATCGTTGGCTGGGCGGGATATTCCATCTACAGTTCCTATGAAAAAAGTAAACCGACCGAGACGGTTTATACCGACCTGACTGCTGTAGAAGATTATTTAAATGCTTTAAATGACAACACAGAAGAATAATCATGTTCTATGACGCAATTTTTTGTAAGACATTGACTCCTACAAGAAACTGCGTCATAAGACAAATCGAATGAGAATCGCCTGCGATTCTTTTTTTATTTTTCTTCTGTCGGCACCGCCTTATCCAAAGCCTCCTCAATTGCATTTAACAGCATCATCGCCGTATATTGATAGTCTGCATTATATGTAATTTCTTCCGTAGATTGTTTGTTTAAAACCTGCTCCTTGATACTATCCCATGCAGGCGTGATCAATGGGTACATTGTTTCTACTGTCTCATCGAGATTTACCAGCGAAATAGAAGTAATATTATTTTCATCTACAATCACCTGCACATCTACCGCACTGCTTCCACACATCACAGAGGCGGAATAAACCCCCGCCACATAATTCATGGTTTCCACGGTTTCCCCTTCCTCTTTTGCAGGAGCAAACACGAAAAGCAGCAACACCAACAGCAAAATTCCAAGCCCCGCAAAAACAGCGGTGTAAATCACTTCTTTCCTATGAAGTACAACGATTTTGGTTTTGGCACTCACTGTTTTATCCTCCAACCAATTGATTATTACAGTCTATGAACCTTTTTCCAAAACATTACCATGTTTTTTATTTTTTGTTAATTTTTAAAAAAACTGTTGACAATCGCAAAACACCGTAGTATTATAACTATTGTGTTCGGTAGCAAATGAATAAACGCTTCTGAATAATCTGCGCGAGTGGCTCAGTTGGTGGAGCACGACCTTGCCAAGGTCGGGGTCGCGGGTTCGAGTCCCGTCTCGCGCTCTTTATAATGTATGGAAAAGCCCGTATTTATGCGGGTTTTTTCATTTTGTCCGTTGCTCCCTGATCGCATCTAAAGGAACACCGTTGGCATTTAGTCTTGAAGCGTAAGTTTTACGCATCTTTGAGTGGATTTTGTTGGCACTCCATGACGTTCGGCATATTTTTCCAACACATACGCTATCTGCCTTGCGGTGATACGTTGACCGTACGGTATTCTGATTTCTGATCTCTTCCCTCATGATATGTAAATGGTTTATATCAGTCCAGTCGCTCCAACGTAAAGCGACCAGTTCCCCAACACGCAAGCCTATCATAAAATTTAATTTTACAGCCAGATAAACCGTATCTTCTGTCTCGGCGTACATACTGTCGAGATATTTATTGAAGTCAGCAAATTCATCCGAGTTGTAAGTCTCTGTTTTCCATGTCTTTTTTACTACCTGCCGGAATTTGACAGAGATAACAATTTTATCGGCAAGGTTTTCCTCAATATATTTCTTCCGTATAGCATATAGTAGCAAATAGCTATTTGATGAGCATTCATAAAAATGAGGGGATTCTGGGAAAATTGAAAAAATTTTTAAATGGACACAGACTATAACACAGACACAGGGAATTGAGGATAGTTTGTGTTGGAAGAAATGCTTATAAATAGAGGGTTGGGGGATGTGTAACACAGAACACATAAGTCCGAGGTAATACTAACTCGGAC
>CAJTYI010000128.1 GCA_910584215.1 uncultured Roseburia sp.
AAACCACGGGGGTCATACAATCTGATTTGCTGTGCCAGCTTCATTCCATTCATGTTGCTGTTCAAGTCAATGTCAAGGAAATAAATGCCTGTGTTCTGGCTGGTCTTGACTTTTTCCAACAACATATAAGGGTCTCCTGTATCTAAAGTAAGCTGCATATCCAATTCTTCTATCAGAACCGTATTTTGAATGATATTTATAACAGTCTGCCGCTGTGCGGCATTGTCTTCGCATACAAAGATGTCCAGCATATGATGTCATTCCTTTCTATCAGTAAGTTCTATATGTTGTGTAAAATAGTCGCATTTCATTGTCGTTTCCAATAGCACGTTGTCATAAGAACTGATGATTTTCTGGGCGTTCCAAAGCCCGATTCCTTGATGCCCGATTTTTGTGCTAAAGCCCTTTTGCTTTAATTTATGCAGCATTACACCGTTATCCAGAAAGCGATTGCTTATGATGATTGATACGCCGGTTTTATTCTGGATAATATTTAAGCCTATTTGCGGCTGTTCTGTCTCCAATGTGGCTTCAATCGCATTGTCCAAAAAGATTCCCAGTATTCTGGCAAGGTCTACCGTGTCTATCAGAAAACTTTCCACTTTGTCGGGAATATCAATGGTGATGTCAATCCCTGATTCATGGGCGTAAATCATTTTTGCTGAGAGCAGACTTTTGATTTCCAACACACCGATGTTGCTAAGCTGGTTCAGCTTGTAATCTTCCCCCGTAATCAGATTCTTCGTTGGGAAGATTTTGCTTTCAAAAAAATCCTTTAACCTATCCATATCACCATCTTCAATATAACCAGACAGAGAGAGCAGAATATTAACATAATCATGCTTAAAGGAGCGCAGACTGTTATACATAGCTTCTAAATTCCGTGTGTAGTCCTGTAAGTCCTGCATGGCTTTCTGCTTTGTTTCGGTCTGTATCTGTTCCAGATAAGAGCGGCGCATAGCCAGAAGTAAACAACACATCACAAGCAGATACCCCGAAATGTGTAAGGCATTATTATATATCATTTTGCCGATAGAGCCGTTTTGTCCTGGAATCAAATTATCAAACAGATAGATGGTTATAAGGAGCAGTAATGCAGCATCTATCACATACCATGTCTGCGGAAGGCGCAAAATGCCTTTGCCAGACAGGAATATTTTTTTCAGCAGCTTGCCGCAAAGCAGCGTAATCCAATAAAACAGCAAAGTATAAATCAAATCGATGCCGTAAAAAAAATACCACTGATTTGATAAAGGTGAGGGAATCAGTATATAAAGAAAATTTGCCAGCAAATTCTCTGTCACAACGGCAAGCATACATCCAATCATACCCATAAAAACATTCTGTGGCGCAGTGTCACGGCAAGCAATCAACCCATAAATACATACCGCCACCAGAATACCGAACAAACCGTATGGAACACAGGCGAGGATCGTTACAGGCATTCCAGCAACCAACAGCAGTATATAAAGTACGCTAAACCCTTTGAAGTTCATATGCTGAGGCCATACATTGCGGATAGCAAGGGAAAGCCGAAAAAAAGATAGCAGCATTTCAATATATCCCTTCTTTCGATATTTACTTCCCTAATTATACTTTATACCATTCTTTACATCAACTGTCCTCATACAAAAATGACGAATAAGTGCGTGTTCTGTAAAAAGAAAAACGCACTTATTCATGAATTGTGGCATTTCATGACTGTTTTGAAAGAATTGCTGTTTTCTCTGGTATACTATTTTGCAATAAATAAATTTATTTTTGAAAGGAAACAGGAAGCTATGAAGCATTTATTAAAAGGAGCTGCTGTAGCAGCGGTGGTATTGGTTGCTTTAATGATAATCAATATGTTTTGTAATATGCACGACATTCACTTAGACCAGACAGCGACAGGTACAATATCCGCAGTTTGTGCTATGCTGTTTTATCATGGATTGATTAGGAATGAAAAAAGTAAAGATGATGGGAATGAAAAATAACGAGTAATCATTTTGCAGGTTATATATCTTTAAAGGTATAGATTACTAAAACGTCTGCAAATAAACATAAACACGGAAAGTTAAGGCAAAATTTTTACATACATAAGAGAAATTGTCCATCTGCTCATGCAGCGCAGAGTTAATCCATACATAGCATATCGGGGAATGGCAGGTAGCCAGTTAAAAAAATCCCTGCCTATGCAACACTACTTCTCACCATGAAACCAGAAGCAGAATCTCCATTTAACAGAATATGTATCTCCTATAACCGTAGAGGTCACAATGCCTTTGCGGTTTTTCTTTTGTCGTTTTTTAACGGAATATGCCGCAGGGCCGTTTCTGCTGTTGGTGTAATGTACGCCGGTCAAAGTCAAAAACAGGCTATGCCAGCGAAAAAAGTTTTTATCAATGCAGCGAATGTAAAGGCTGCCCTTACAAAAAGGACTGCATCAGAGGGAACAACTGCAAAACGCCAATGGAAGAACGCAACAAGGTTCTTTCTGTGGCAAAGACATTTCTAAAGTATCGAAAAAATATTTGGAGAGGATTCTCTCTGAGGAAGGAATTCTGCTCCGTACAAACAGGAGCATCCAGGCGGAAGAAAAGTCAAAAAGGAAGCTGCCTCTTCACAATAGAAATTTACCTGCACGGTTCTTCCCATAATACTTGTACAATCTGACCGGTTGATGTTATAATGATGCCATTCACATCAATGGAGGAAACATAATGAGTTCAGCAAGAAAAAACGGGCATTTATACCGCTCCCTGCAGTCCATGAGCGTGATACCCCTGCTCGTTCTGGCATTGATTATTACGGTTTTCAGCTATTATGCAGTAAAACAAGCCATGCATACAGAGGTTCATATTGAACTGCGCAATACCGCAGAAAATGTTATGATGATGTATGATTTGCTCTATCCCGGCGATTATTATTTGGAGGGCACGAATTCTTATGATTTTTACAAGGGAACACAAAACCTGACTGACGACCATTCCATTGTTGACCGCCTGAAGGCTGACACCCAGACAGATGTCACTATTTTTTATCAGGATACCCGAATCCTGACAACCATCTGTAATACCGAAGGCCGCCGTATTACCGGTACCGGTGCGGGCGCACTGGTGATTCAGGACGTTCTTTTTTCAGGGCAGCCGCATTTTTACACCAATACAGAAATCAACGGGCAGCAATACTTTGCCTATTATACGCCCCTTCGCAACAGCGACGGCAGCATAGTCGGCATGATTTATGCCGGCAAGCCCTGCACAGAGGTAAACGCCGCAGTCCGACGCGCCGTTCTTCCTATTATATTAATTGCTATATGCAGCATGGCAGTAGTCAGCCTGATTTCTTCCTCTTATACACGCAAGCTGACAAATGCCCTTCAGAAAATCCGCACCTTCCTCTCCAAAGTATCCACCGGCAATCTTTGGGAAGAGCTGGACTTTGACGTTCTCCGGCGAAACGACGAGCTCAGCGAGATGGGCTATTCCGCTCTTTATATGCAGCGCTCGCTCCGCAATTTAGTAGAGCAGGATACCTTGACAGAATTAAACAACCGGCGCTTTGCAGATAAGCATTTAAAGCAGACGCAGATGAATGCCAATACTTACGGGAACCACTTTGTAGTAGCGATAGGCGACATCGATTTATTTAAGTCTGTCAACGATACTTACGGCCATGATTGCGGCGACGTCGTATTAAAGCGTGTCGCCGCTGTTTTAAAAAATCATATGATAGGCAAGGGCTTTGTTGCACGCTGGGGCGGTGAAGAGTTTCTTTTCCTATACGACAATTTAGAGCTTGGTGCGGCGCGTGCGGAGACAGAAAAACTTCTTCAGGAAATCCGCAGCATGGCAGTCGACTATGAAGGGCAGACCGTCCGCATTACCATGACCTTCGGTCTTGCAGAGGGAGGCGTCAATACGAGTATCCGCACCCTTTTGCAGACAGCGGATGCAAAGCTGTATGAGGGCAAAGAAAGCGGCAGAAACCGCATAATTTCATAAAATTTCGGCCTTGACGTCTTTATGAAAAAGTCGTATGATATGTGCAGCATTTACAACTGTCTTGACAGTTGAATTTGAAACATTTACTTAGCGCGGAGGCAAAAAATGGATAGACAAAATCTTACTCTGCTGACCGACCTTTACGAGCTTACCATGATGCAGGGCTATTTTAAAAACAAGGACAAAAATGAGACCGTTATCTTTGACGCTTTTTATCGTGCCAATCCGAACGGCGGCGGTTATGCCATTGCCGCCGGCTTAGAACAGGTTATTGACTATATCAAAAATCTTCGTTTTGATGAAGAGGATATTTCCTATCTGGCAAGTCTCGGTATTTTTGAAGCGGACTTTTTGGATTATCTAAAAAATTTCCGTTTTACCGGTGACATCTATGCCATTCCTGAGGGGACCGTCGTTTTTCCAAGAGAGCCGCTTGTCAAGGTGATTGCTCCCATTATGCAGGCGCAGCTTGTAGAAACCGCTATTTTAACCATCATCAACCACCAAAGCCTGATTGCCACCAAAGCTTCCCGCGTCTGCTTTGCCGCGCAGGGAGACGGCATTATGGAATTCGGACTGCGGCGGGCACAGGGGCCGGATGCCGGTATTTATGGCGCCAGGGCCGCCATGATTGGCGGCTGTATTGCCACCAGCAACGTGCTTGCCGGACAGCTTTTTGACGTACCTGTTAAAGGCACCCATGCCCATAGCTGGATTATGAGTTTTCCCGACGAATATACGGCGTTTAAAACTTATGCCGATATTTACCCTGACGCATGTATTCTGTTGGTAGATACCTACGATACTCTAAAATCCGGTGTCCCCAATGCGATAAGAGTGTTTCAGGAAATGCGAAAAGCAGGCATTCCCCTGACCTCATATGGTATCCGTCTTGACAGCGGCGACCTCGCTTACTTGTCCAAAAAAGCGCGCAAAATGTTAGATGCGGCAGGCTTTCCCGACGCCATTATCTCTGCTTCCAACGACTTGGATGAATACTTAATTGACAGTTTGAAGGTACAGGGCGCTGCTATCACCTCATGGGGCGTGGGCACCAACCTGATTACCTCCAAAGACTGCCCGTCCTTTGGCGGCGTGTATAAGCTTGCCGCCGTAAAAGGCGCTGACGGCAGCTTTATTCCCAAAATCAAGCTTTCCGAAAACAGCGAAAAGGTTACCAACCCCGGCAACAAAACCGTCTACCGCATTTACGGCAGGGAGAACGGCAAGATGATCGCGGATCTCATCGCGCTGGAACACGAGCAATACGACGCCTCCAAACCGTTAATGATCTTTGATCCGGTCGATACCTG
>CAJTYI010000129.1 GCA_910584215.1 uncultured Roseburia sp.
AAGAAAAAAGCAGAAACTGTGGCGTCAAAGAGACGATGGATGTCGCTTTCACTCATAGGAACAGAAAAAGTTTGCTATATTTTAAATAGAATAAATATGCATTCACTATTCATAGGAATCCATCCAAATAACTTGGCTAATAACCTATACTCTGCTGTCCCGTTTTTTATACTCAGACCTATGCAAAACCTTTAGCGCCTCAACTTCTGGCAATACTGTGTACAGAGCTTATCCGTACATTCCGAGCACTGCAGGGCAACATTGGTCATCTCCCAAAAGCGTTCCGGGTAAAGCATAACGCACAGCTCCCAGACAAGCCACACCGCAAAGGACATAGCCACAAGGGACAGCGCGTAAAAGCCGCCCGCAAATATCAGCGGCGAAAACATCATCAAATGATCCCAATTAAATATCCGGCAGGTTGTACAGCATTTATTTTTCATAATCAGCCGAAACGGACACCAGATCAACACGCAGATCAAGTCGCACACATAAAAAAATACCGCAATCATAAACAGCCACATCTTGTCAATCGCGCCGTTAAAATACAAGATTCCGATCACGGCAACCAAAGCTCCCCATAAAATATAAACTTTGTACGCGGCTTTTGTCGTAGAAATCACATAGCTGCGGAGCGCCGGATAATTGATCTTTTCCAGCATTGGCCGAAAGCGGTTTGCAAACAGCTTCTGTGAACCGAGCGCAACCTTATCAAACATAGCGATTGTCCCCACGGTATGATCGCCACTGCTCTTTACAGGAACCAGCTGTAAAAACATATCCACACACCAGATCAGCCAGAGCAAATGAAACGGCGAAAGTTTTTTAAAAAAATTTAACCCTTCCAAGATCGCATATTCCTGCGGAGCAAACACACAGACAAAGATGCAACACAAAAATACCATGATACGGCCCACCAAGCGGTAAACATATCGTTTTCTTATTTTAGACATCGCAGATCTCTTCCTTTGCTTATCCTTCACATTTTCTCCTTTACTCGCCGCGCGGGGTGCGTGCTGCAACAGCAGCTATTTTCACTTCGCACCTCTGCGCATAAAAAAGAAACTGTACACCGGTCTCCCGGCGACAGTCTCTCTTTTCAAGCATTAATTGTATTTTCTTTTTCTTGCTGCTTCAGATTTTTTCTTGCGTTTTACGCTTGGTTTCTCGTAGTGTTCTCTTTTACGAATCTCCTGCTGGATACCTGCTTTTGCACAGTTTCTTTTGAAACGGCGTAAAGCGCTATCTAAAGTCTCGTTTTCTTTTACAATTACACTAGACATAATCTCACACCTAACCTCCCTCCAGTTGCGTATTGTGCATATCAACTGTTTGGGTCTATTCTTTGCACTATATTGTATTATAACAGAATATTTTCATTCGTCAAGCACTTTCCTGTAATTTCCGAAAAAATTTGTAACGTGAGGCCGAAAGCCAATGGTTACAACAATTTTGTTTCATCAAGTACAACGAATCATTCATTTCTGATACATTGGCGCCGAATGATTCTTTCCTATGCAAGGCTAAGCAATGAGGCGCAGCGGTGGCTGCGTCGATTGACGACAACGATGCAGATGAAAACCAGACAAGCCAAGGTGGCAGTTCATTCATATGCGTTGTACTAATTTGACGGAACCTGCTGTCCACATACAAAAAATCATTCTTTGATTTGTCAATCCCGGTAAGATTGACACCCAAACTGGTCAAATGAACGTTTAAGATATATCGTCGCTCTTCGCAGTCGATTATCAGCATGGCTAATAAAAAGCGCAAAAGATACGATCTTTTTTGATTTACGAAGCCGTAATCTGCCCTTCGAGTGCCGTTTTGGCCTCCGCAATCGCATCCGGTATCCCCGCCGGGTTCTTGCCGCCCGCCTGTGCCATATTCGGACGTCCGCCGCCGCCGCCGCCGACTTTGCCCGCAATCGCTTTGATGAGGTTGCCCGCATGGGCGCCCTGTTTCATCGCACCGTCTGTCGCCATCGCCATCAGATTTACTTTGCCGGACGCGGCGGACGCCAGAACGATCACGCCCTCCCCGAGCTTGTCTCTCCACTGGTCGCCAAGTTCGCGCAGTCCGCCCATATCCACGTTGTCGACGCTGGCAGCCAGAAGTTTGACGCCTTTTACCTCCACTACCTGATTCATCACGTCACCGAGTGCATCTTTGGCTGCTTTACTCTTTAAGGACTCATTTTCACTCTGAAGCGTTTTGATGTCCGCCATCATATGATGAATCTTCTCAACCAGACTGCCTGGCGTCGTCTTCGCCGCCTTCGCCGCCGCCAAAAGTTCCTCCTCCATCTTGCGGTAATAGGAGAACACATTGTCACCCGTGAGCGCTTCGACGCGGCGCACCCCCGCCGCAACACCATTCTCGGAAATAATCTTAAACGCCGCGATATCGCCGGTCGCTTTGACATGCGTGCCGCCGCAGAACTCTTTCGAGAAATCGCCCATGGAAACGACGCGGACCGTCTCGCCGTACTTCTCACCGAATAGAGCCATGGCGCCCGTTTTCTTCGCTTCATCAACAGTCATGACATCGGTACATACCACAATATTTTCCGCGATCTTATCGTTTACGATCTGCTCGACTTTGGTAAGCTCCTCCGGTGTCAGCGCTGCAAAATGGCTGAAATCGAAACGCGTGCGCTCCGCGTCCTGGTATGAACCCGCCTGCTCTACATGCGAACCAAGCACCTGGCGCAGCGCTTTTTGCAGTAAATGAGTCGCCGAATGATTCTTACAGATCCTGCCGCGAAACTCTGCATCGACAACCAGCTCTGCCGTATCGCCATTTTTTATCATACCGCGCACCATGACACCGATATGGCCGACTTTGCCGCCCAAAAGCTTAATCGTATCCTCGACACGAAACTCGCCGCCCTCCGTGCGTATCACGCCTTTATCGCCCTGCTGGCCGCCCATGGTCGCATAAAACGGCGTTTCCTCGACGATGACCGTTCCTTTGTCTCCGTCTGTCAATGCCTCCACCAGCTCCGTCTCGGTAGTGAGCACAGTGATCTTGGACTGATGTGTCAATCTGTCATATCCGACAAATTCGGTTGTCACAGCCAAATCAATCGCGTCGTAGACAGTGGCGTCCGCTCCCATATAATTGGTTGTCTTGCGGGCTTTTTTTGCGGTCTGGCGCTGTACCTCCATCGCCTCCGCAAACCCTTTCTCATCAATGGTAAAGCCCTTTTCCTCTAAGATTTCCCGCGTCAAATCTACCGGGAAACCGTAGGTGTCGTAGAGTTTAAACGCATCGCTGCCCAAGAGCATGTTCTCCCCTTTGGCCGTCATATCCTGCTGCATCTGGGCCAAAATCGTAAGTCCCTGGTCGATCGTCTTATTAAACTTCTCTTCCTCCTGCGTCAATACCTTAAAAATAAATTCTTTCTTCTCCTCGAGTTCAGGATAGCCGTCTCTGCTTTCTGAGATCACGGTTTCCGCCAGCCGCGCCATAAAGGTGCCGTCAATTCCAAGCATCCTGCCGTGACGGGCTGCCCGGCGAATAATACGTCGCAGTACATAACCGCGTCCCTCGTTGGTCGGCATGATACCGTCGGAAATCATAAAGGTAGCCGAACGGATGTGGTCAGTAATCAGACGGATAGATATATCATCCGTCGCATCGGTCTGATAGGTCTTGTGCGACAACGCACAGACCTGATCGCGAATCGCCTTCATCGTATCAATATCAAACACGGAATCTACATCCTGCATGACGACAGCAAGACGCTCCAGTCCCATACCGGTATCAATATTTTTCTTCTCCAATTCTTCGTAATGGCCTTTGCCGTCGCCGTCAAACTGGGTAAAGACGTTGTTCCATACCTCCATATAGCGGTCACAGTCGCACCCCACCTTGCAGTCCGGCTTCCCGCAGCCGTAGCGCTCTCCGCGGTCATAATAGATCTCGGAACAAGGCCCGCACGGCCCCGCGCCGTGCTCCCAGAAATTGTCACATTCTCCCGTTTCAGGATCGCGGTAAAAGCGGGTAATTTTTTCTGCCGGAACCCCGATTTCCTGATTCCAGATGGCAAACGCCTCATCATCTTCTCCGTAGACAGACGGATAAAGCCTGTCCTTTTCCAATCCGAGCACTTCGGTCAAAAATTCCCAGCTCCAGGCAATGGCCTCGTGCTTAAAATAATCGCCGAATGAAAAATTGCCGAGCATCTCAAAAAAGGTAAGATGCCTTGCCGTCTTACCTACATTGTCAATATCTCCGGTACGGATACACTTCTGGCAGGTCGTCACTCTCTTGCGCGGCGGAATCTCCGCCCCTGTAAAATAAGGTTTTAACGGCGCCATACCTGCATTAATGAGCAGCAAACTGTTGTCATTGTGCGGTATCAACGAAAAACTGTTCATTTTCAGATGATCTTTGCTCTCAAAAAATTCAAGATACATCCGACGCAAATCATTTTCTCCAAAAAACTTTTTCACGGTCTTACTCCTCCAACGTAATCTATTTGTCTGTATCCGTCTTTTTCTTTGCGAACTTCTTTCCGGCAAAGAAACCGAGCACTGCGCAGACTGCCAGAGCAGCAAAAACGATCAAATAATGTCCGATCCATCCTAAAAAAGCCATAAATTGTTTCCTCCGATTATACGTTTTGTATTCTTATCATTACCTTACTATAACTCTATTTATCACATTTTACAAGCCTAAAACTCATTCTCGCCACTTGCGCGAATAGGAAGACGGCCTGCGGATGCTTTGCGCTACTCCACTGCGATTTCAAATATCTGATTTTCACATTTGATCTCGACGATGCGGTCCGCTTTTGCCGCATTGGATATCTTTTTCTTATAATCGGCGATACCGGAATAATCCCGCCACATGTGCATCGGGAAAATATAGTCTGCGTTTACATGCTCCAGAAAATAATCCATTCCCAGCGATTGATACTGCCCTAAGCGGGGGTCAAGCGGCAAAAATGCCAGATGAATCTTTTTTCCCGCCAAGCGCTTCATCTGCACCTTATAATTTAACTCCGTCTGTCCGTTGATGAGATCTCCCGCGCCCTCCCAGCGCCAGTTGTTTAAGTCTCCGGCATGATAGAGGCATATACCGTTCGTCTCCACATAAAAAGCAACGCCCGCGTCCGTAGAGCGCAGTGTCTCGGCCTTGACCCCGGCGACCTCGCGCTTCTCCCCGGCGCCGACATATGTGATCTTATCGCGCACAGCGGAAGAGATTCCGTGCTTTTCCAGAAACCGCGGCGTCATCTTGCAGTCTTTT
>CAJTYI010000130.1 GCA_910584215.1 uncultured Roseburia sp.
TCAACACTGAAAAGACGCGCAACCCGATGCCCCAAACGGCATGCGAGAACCCCTGACGTTTTTCCAGAGGGTCAAAAGACAAGTAGCACCTGCAGTTATACTGTCTGCCGGACGCCGCATTTACGCTGTGAATATAAAAATATATAACACGACCGATCGAACAGCTCTGCATATTTATTCATTTTGACGATGCAAATTAATATAGCTAATAACCTATACGTTTATTGTAAATCAGGGAGATCTATGAAGGATATTACAAAACATAAAATCAAACACAATTTAAAGCGCGCAGCGACTTCGGTCAAATGGGTCGTCTTTGCCATTTTGTCCGGCATCGTCGTCGGACTGGCAGGCACTTTTTTCTCTTTTGGCATGTCCGTAGTCACACTGATGCGCATCAAGAATCCGTGGCTGCTCTATTTGCTGCCTTTCGGCGGATTAATCATTGTCGGAAGCTACCGGTTGCTGCACGATGAAAAAGACACAGGTACAAATCTGGTGCTCTCCGCCATCCATTCCGGCAATGAGCTGCCGCTTCGCATGGCGCCGCTGATCTTCCTTTCCACACTCGTCACCCACCTGTTCGGCGGTTCCGCCGGGCGTGAAGGCGCTGCCCTGCAATTGGGCGGGAGCATCGGAAACGGACTAGGCTCTCTGTTTCACTTTGATGAGAAAGACAAGCACATTATGATTATGTGCGGTATGAGCGCGGCTTTTTCCGCGCTGTTTGGCACGCCCATGGCCGCGGCGATCTTTTCGATGGAAGTCGTGAGCGTAGGCATTATGCACTATGCGGCCCTGGTTCCGTGCGTCGTTTCCTCCCTGATTGCCAACGCCGTCGCCATGTCCTTTGGCGTTACCAAAGAGACTTTTTATTTACAGCATGTCCCTGCATTTACCGTTGGTTCCGCCGTGCAGGTTACCCTGCTTGCCATCCTCTGTGCTCTGGTGAGCATCCTCTTTTGCATCCTGCTCCATCAGTCGGAACAGCTATACAAAAAGTTCTTTCAAAACCCCTATGCCAGAGTGTTTGCCGGCGGATGCATTTTGATCATCCTAACTCTGTTGGTGGGAAGCCGCGACTACAACGGCACTGGCATGAATATCATCGAGCAATGCATGGAAGGCTCGGTGCGCCCGGAAGCCTTTCTCCTGAAAATGCTTTTTACCGCTGTCACGCTCGGCGCAGGATTTAAAGGCGGTGAGATCGTTCCCTCATTTTTTACCGGCGCAGCGTTTGGCTGTCTGTTTGGCCGCCTGACCGGATTTTCTCCGACACTTTGCTCCGCCGTCGGCATGACCGCAATATTCTGTGGCGTCACCAATTGCCCGATCACCTCTCTGCTCATCAGTTTTGAGCTGTTCGGCTACGACGGAATGCCCTATTTTTTGCTTGCCATCGCATTCAGTTACATGCTTTCCGGCTATTATGGACTCTACCACAGCCAGAAAATTATCTACTCCAAGTATAAAACCAATTATATCAACAAAAAAACACTGTGACGGCATACCCTATACAAAGGAAAAGCCATCACCCTGCTAGGATGATGGCCTGTTCTGATTGACACAGCTTGCAAGCTGTGCAAGCAGATCTTCGTATCTGCACAACCCCTGGGCGCGCCAGTCACATTTGCCGCAAAATTCCATGAATACCTCATGATTCATATGCTCTAACGCGTGACGGCAGAGCTCACGGTAAGAGTATTCCTCATTTTCTTTTAAATCAAAACGCTCCATTACCCTCCTGTCCTTTTCCACCACCTGATTGGCATTGTGGGAACAGGTTGCCTTGGACGTTTGATTCGGGCAGTTTGCACAAATCATATCCGGTTTTGCCACGAGCACAAGGCGTTGGTTTGGGTCTTCCCGCAATGCTGACACAATGCGGGTCATGTTTTCGCAAAAAGCACCGCTGTAACCCTTTCCCTCGTAGAGCGAAGTACAGATGATATGATGCGCCCGAAATTCTTTATGCATGTCAGATACCTTACCTTTCTCCCATCTCACCAGTCCTCATCGTTCCATGGTTCTTTTCCGTCAATATGCGCGCGGCGAACAGTGCCTTGCGGACCGGCAGGGCAACCAAAAAAGCGCCCACCACAGAGATCACATCTTTTACAAGATAGGGAACGGATACCGCCATAAAAGATACCGGGATGGAGGAGGAAGCCACCATGCTAAATTGAATCACCCCCAGTAGATGACAGATGGCAAGTCCTGCCAATCCGAATAACAATCTGAGAATTATGTTTTTTTGCATCATGCCAACTCCGCAGAGCGCTGAGAGAAACAAAAATCCCCACAGGAAACCGCCGCTGAAACTTGCCAGCCACGAGGGGCCGCCTGTCATGCCTGCAAATACTGGAACGCCTACAGTGCCAAGCATAAGATAGATGACCACAGAGGATAATCCCCGTTTCCAGCCAAGCACACATCCACATAGCGCTACGGCAAAAGTCTGTAGTGTTACCGGCACTCCGGTAGGCATGGGAATTGTCAGAATCGACAGCACACTCAATACCGCGGTAAACATTCCCACCATCACAATTGTTTTCGTTGAAATCTTCATATTTTTCCTCCATGTAAATTTCTGCAAGTACCTTAGAACTTCGGTTTACTTGTGATCAAAAAAGGCCGTCGCCTTTCGGCACGACCTTATCTTACACATTTTTCCTTTAATTGTCAACCACTTTTTAATTCCGGTTTACAATTGTCCAAATTTCCACTGCTATCTCCATCAGTACTCATCGATTAGAGGCAGCTTTCATCGCGCAGCTGCCCTCTTCTATGTCAATGTCAATCATCTGTCTTTCTGCTTGAAAACACGTTTTCGCAGGCATTATTGATTCAGTGCTCTCTTAAACTCCCGGCAGTAATCTTCAGCTGCTTGCGGCGCAAAGTCATTCTCATCGAGCAGTTTCATCAAATGACTTCCGACGATGACACCGTCAATCAAATCTATAAGCGGTTTTACATCCGCCGCGGTGCGAATCTCAAATCCCATCATAACCGGAATCTTAGCGGCTGCCTTTACCTGCCCAAAACACGGCTCCACCTCTTTATAAATGTCCATGTTCTGCCCTGTCACACCCATGGAAGAAACGTAATATACAAATCCCCTGGCGTTTTCCAACAATTTGGGAATCCTGTCGCCCGATTCGGGAGAAACAAGCGGAATCAAGATCGTTTGCTCAGATACATCTAAAAATCGCCTGATTTCCTCCTGCTCCTCATAGGGCAGATCAGGAATAATCAGCCCGTCTACCCCCGCCTCTTCGCACCTCCTTACAAACGCTTCTACGCCGTAATGAAGCACCGTGTTATAATACAGCATAAATACGATCGGAAGTGTGAGACCTTGCGCGCGCACTTCCTCCAACATGGAAAAAATTCCCTTAACCGTAGCTCCGCTGCACAGTGCACGATAGGATGCCTCCTGTATCACCGGTCCATCCGCAATCGGGTCTGAAAACGGTATTCCAAGCTCCACCACATCGGCGCCACCCCTCTCCTGCGCCAGCAAAAGCTCTTTTGTCGCTGCCAAGTCGGGCAGACCGGCAGTGATATATGTGATAAATGCTTTCTCTTTTCTTTCTCTCAACTGTTTCATTTTCTCTTCGATACGATTCATTGCACGATTCCTCCATTTCCTAATCCTAGTCCTGTCAAGCTAAGCCAAATCTATTTTTCTGCTATAGCGGGCATTTTTACTTAATTGAGATAACCTTTCCCGGCCAGATAATCAGATATCGTATTGACGTCTTTATCGCCGCGTCCTGACAGGCAGATTACCATCACCTGCTGCGATGCCGGCCCGGCGCCCAATGTCTCTCTTTGCTCTCTCGCATATTTTAAGGCATATGCCACGGCATGAGCACTCTCAATGGCCGGAATAATCCCCTCCACCCGGCATAACTCCATAAGTGCATCCATTGCCTCCACATCAGTGACCGTCACATACTGTGCGCGGCCGCTGTCGCGCAGATAGGAATGTTCCGGCCCGACACCCGGATAATCCAACCCCGCGGAAATCGAATGTGCCAGCTGTATGTTTCCGTCCTCATCCTGCAACAGGTACGAGCGCATACCGTGCAGTACCCCCGGCTCACCTTTTGCCATGGCGGACGCGTGCTCCCCGCTCTCTATGCCCTTTCCTCCGGCCTCCACACCGATCAGCTTGACATCCGCTTCCCCGATAAACTCGGCAAACATGCCGATTGCATTGGAGCCTCCGCCCACACATGCCATTACCACGTCCGGCAGCCTGCCCTCCGCCTCCACGATCTGCCGCTTGGCCTCACGGCTGATGACAGACTGAAACTCCTTGACAATCTTAGGATAAGGATACGGTCCCACCGCAGAGCCGATCACATAAAAGGTATCCTCCGAAGTCTTTGCCCATGTGCGAATTGCTTCGTTTGTCGCATCCTTTAAGGTATTGCTGCCGGAACGCACACTGACGACCTTAGCGCCCAACATCTCCATGCGCATCACATTCAACGCCTGCCGTTTGATATCTTCCTCCCCCATAAAAATGGTACACTCCATATCAAACAGCGCTGCACCGGTGGCAGTCGCCACACCGTGCTGCCCGGCCCCGGTCTCCGCAATCACTTTTTTCTTGCCCATGCGCTTTGCCAGAAGAATCTGACCGATCACGTTATTGATCTTGTGCGCTCCGGTATGGTTTAAATCCTCGCGCTTAAAATAGAGTTTCATGCCGTATTTTTCGCTGAGCCGCTCTGCAAAATAGAGCGGTGTCTCGCGGCCGACATATTGTTTCAAGTAATAGCGGTACTGCCTTAAAAACTCCGGGTCGCGCAATGCCTGTTCGTACGCCTCATCCAGTTCATTCAAGGTATTCATGAGCGATTCCGCCACATACTGCCCGCCAAATTCTCCGTAATATGCTTTCTGATTCATTTTTCCCTCCATCGTAAGGTTCTCTCCACCTTATCTATCACTTTCATATTTATGTTTCCTAACCCCTGCCGTACACTTCGCACCGCCTGGACAAATGCCATTTGCATCTGATAGCTTTTTCCCGTTGCTTTCAGACTGTGGGGCGTCTAATATCATATATCACTGTTGCCCCCTGTCTATCTTGCCGCATGGCCGACGTATGCATAAAAAAGAATCACTCCGTGATTCTTTGCAAGTTGCTCCGCAACTTGAGAATTGATGCGTCTGACGACGCAAT
>CAJTYI010000131.1 GCA_910584215.1 uncultured Roseburia sp.
CGGGCGCCATCGTACAACTGAAATCCTGGGCACTCCACGGTCTTTGCTGACGCACCCTGAAGCGTAGCACAGACACCGGTGTAGACATTGCCGCTCGGAAAGTCTCCCCACGCCGCGCTTCCGTTTCCGCTACATTTTAATATCTGGCTCTCATGTCCGCCGGCCGGAATATGCCGATATCCGGAAGTGCTCGGATGTGTATACACCCTTGTCTCTGTACCGTTAATCTTGAGGTATCCGTTGCTGGATGACGCTTCCGTCTTTGTTGCATCTGTACGCGCATGTGCAGAATCTGCGTGAGCCTTAGCTGCATCCCAGCCTGCATACCTGGATTCCAATGTATCGCCATCGCCCAGCTCAACTGTCTGTGCGCTTGTCCACTGGGATAGCTTCTTGTATCCGTCCGGCGTCCTGATGTTTCTCTTTACTTTTTTAAAACTGTCTGATTGACTCATTTTTTCCCTCTCCTTGCTTAATATTCTACAGTCCCTAATCTCCTTTTTTGGCTTCCCGGTCGCGCCGCTAATATTGGCTGTGAATACCTTTACTTTCTTCAACTAATGTTAATTATCAAAATCCATCATATGCGCTATCATGCAATCAATCACTGACGACCCGGTCACATACTCAATATCTTTGAGGGCAGCAGTGACTTTACTACGATGATACGAAACGACATCGTGGAGAGAATTTTGATACCCAACTTGCTGCGTTTTTCATTGACACGTCGCTTGATGGCGAGGTTCCTGTACCAGTTTTGGCAATGATAAAAGGCACGGGACCACATATACTGTGTGAGCCCGTGCCCGCTGTTTACAATTTGCCGATGCGCCTTTTATACACGATCATGCATACCGGTCGCATTACATTTCGTTTCTGTTTCGTTTGTCTACTCCTCAATCAGCACCAGATCTAGGATATTGTTGTCGCCGTCTGCCATCAGGTCACACGTGATCGTAATGGAACCCGGATCTCCGTTGTTGGAAAAGCTTAAAGACATATTGCTCTGCGGCGCCACCTTGTAAGCCGTGAGTTTGTACGGAAGAATCTCATCGGCGTCGGTCTTCATCACAGTATCCCCGTAAACAATAAAGTTTTTCGGGAAACTGGTGGATTTGATATTAATGCGCTGCACACCCTGCGCAACTTCTTTCATATAATAAACGATCACCTGGTCGCTGGCGCAAGCATCCGTAAGCGTGATGACGCTGCCGGTTACATCTGCATAGGTCAATTCCGCACCGCAATCGTCATCCGCGGCAAAAATGCTGATAGCTCCTTCGGCCGGTGTACCTTTTAAAGTGATGGTCTTTTTATCCTCACCTGTGACAGCAGCCTCTTCTCTGGCAACAAATTTTGCCGTTGTGCCAAGCTCTCCGCCGGTGATTAACTGCCACAATTTTACCGTCTGGATCTGGGTCTCAATCGTCATCGTGCCGCCCCGCTCGCCGGCGAACTGCATACGCTTGGGATGTCCCTTTCCGCCGTAAGCAAATACGGATTCCCCGGTCAGCTCCGTCGTAGATACGTTTGCAAAGTCAAGGTTTAAAAATGGTTTCTTGGTCGCGTAGTCCACGAAAATTAAATCACATACTTCTCTGTTTGCCATGCTTGAATTTGTCATAATAATCTCCTTTCTTGCGCTCACTTTTTGCGCAAAACCAATCTTGTTTTTTGCAGCATGAACCATCTCACCTGTGTTTTTATTGTTTGCCGGTCGTTGTTCCTGCTGCTCTCTTTGTTTGTAGTTGTCTGTTTTTGAAAGTGATGCATGCTTCCTTTCATTTCACCGCAAAGCGGCATTTCATTATTGTGGAATTTAAGAAACACTGCGCTGCAATTCCAAATGAATTGTAACTCTTCTATCTTTCTTCCTATGGCTCCCTTATCGGAGATGACCCCGATTTACCGGAAGTTCCGCCCCCGCCTCACGGAACTTCCGTACAAAAAACAGCGGAACAAAAATCAAAAAAGTAACTTTTGTCTGTTCCGAGAAAAATAATGGTGCTAGTCGTCGATGTTACCGTCTATCTATAACTCCTGTTTTTAAGATTATTTTTTCCAATGCTTCCAACCTTTGCCGTAGCTCTCCGTTTTCTTCCCTTAAATCTGCTATCTTCTTTTTCAAATTATTGTCATTATCATCAAGGTATTGAACAAAGGCAATAATCGGTGCGATAAACTCATCATATCGGAGTGCATAATTATATTCATCCTCAATAGTCTCTCTGATTGGATTATCCAGCCTTAGGTTGTTTTCGTCTTTCCATATCTCTTTTGTTTTAGGGCTTTTGATAAATCCGGCAAAGTCGAGTGAGGACATACCAAGATCGCTCATCAGCTCCTCAATGTCTTGTGCAATCAATCCATAATGCGTCCGCCCGGATTGGCCATCAACCATTTTAAAGGATGATGGGATTAATCCTTTTATGAATTTTATGGCCAAATCTGCGTCAAGGTTTTGGATGTCTGTTTTCTGGTTTTTATCGGATGTTATTATTGCACCATTTTTGGCATACAAACCATTCCATTTTTTACTTGACGTACCAAGATAACAATCTGAATACCTGGTGTCCGCGTTATTAATCATAGGATAAAACGAGAGATGCGCTTCATTTCCCGACGATGTGTCTGTCTGGAGAACAATTGATATCAAGTCTCCAGCATAATTTGACAGGAGTAATTGGAAAGAATCGTTCGTTATTTCATTGTTGCCAATCGTAATACTCCCTCCGTCCACATTAAAATGCGTATATCCTGTGAATGTTCCACCGCTTTTTGGCATATAAATACTGCCAGCACTCGATTTGGTAATGTAAGTATCCACAATATCCCTGCCATAGCCATCCCTGGTTGCTGCCAACGCATGATCCACCTCAATCTTGTGTCCCTCTACAGCAAAACCAAAATACCCATCCCCATATAAATTGTGTTGACATTTTAACAGATACGCATCCCCATGACCGTCCCCAGATGCACTAAACGTCCTAAGATATTGGCTCGCGTTTGTACTGCCTGCACTGATCGCGTAATCTACCCCCATATCATGGCGGCCTGTATCGGCGTTATCATTAAAACACTTTAAATAAAACCTGTTTTCCATGTAATTAAATACGCTGCGTATCACATATTCCCCGCGGTTATAACAACTCATATCCTCGCGAAATGATTGTAATCCATCAGACCTTGACGCATCCGATGCCGTTTCCGCGTGACCGTTCAAGTTCACACTACCGTTTTCGTCCGATGCAACAACCCACTTTGATCTTGTGGTATCGTACAAGCCAAACTTGTTGTTTGCGCTTACCACCAAGCGTCCCCCTCTATCGCCTCTCGTTACATTTACCTGCGATTCGGTGTATGCAGATGGTTCGGCATAAATTTCAATATTTCCCGTCATAGTATCCCCAGTCTTTTTGACTGCCCCCAGACTCTCCGCCGTGCTCACCACGCCGCAATATACCCATTTTGAATCTTTCTCTGTCCCTCCCTCTTGAAATATAAATTCGTAGGCGCATCCCGCCGCGATCAGTTTGGATATCGCTTTGTCATTAAATGAGCGCGTCTGCCCGAGCGGAAACCATGCAAAATACGCACCTGTCCCATTGACATTGAGCGTCAAATAGTTGGTAGTGCTGCCTTTCGTGAATGTCACCATGACGCGGGCGCCATCGTACAACTGAAATCCTGGGCACTCCACGGTCTTTGCTGACGCACCCTGAAGCGTAGCACAGACACCGGTGTAGACATTGCCGCTCGGAAAGTCTCCCCACGCCGCGCTTCCGTTTCCGCTACATTTTAATATCTGGCTCTCATGTCCGCCGGCCGGAATATGCCGATATCCGGAAGTGCTCGGATGTGTATACACCCTTGTCTCTGTACCGTTAATCTTGAGGTATCCGTTGCTGGATGACGCTTCCGTCTTTGTTGCATCTGTACGCGCATGTGCAGAATCTGCGTGAGCCTTAGCTGCATCCCAGCCTGCATACCTGGATTCCAATGTATCGCCATCGCCCAGCTCAACTGTCTGTGCGCTTGTCCACTGGGATAGCTTCTTGTATCCGTCCGGCGTCCTGATGTTTCTCTTTACTTTTTTAAAACTGTCTGATTGACTCATTTTTTCCCTCTCCTTGCTTAATATTCTACAGTCCCTAATCTCCTTTTTTGGCTTCCCGGTCGCGCCGCTAATATTGGCTGTGAATACCTTTACTTTCTTCAACTAATGTTAATTATCAAAATCCATCATATGCGCTATCATGCAATCAATCACTGACGACCCGGTCACATACTCAATATCTTTGAGGGCAGCAGTGACTTTACTACGATGATACGAAACGACATCGTGGAGAGAATTTTGATACCCAACTTGCTGCGTTTTTCATTGACACGTCGCTTGATGGCGAGGTTCCTGTACCAGTTTTGGCAATGATAAAAGGCACGGGACCACATATACTGTGTGAGCCCGTGCCCGCTGTTTACAATTTGCCGATGCGCCTTTTATACACGATCATGCATACCGGTCGCATTACATTTCGTTTCTGTTTCGTTTGTCTACTCCTCAATCAGCACCAGATCAAGGATATTGTTGTCGCCGTCTGCCATCAGGTCACAAGTGATCGTAATGGAACCCGGATCTCCGTTGTTGGAAAAGCTTAAAGACATATTGCTCTGCGGCGCCACCTTGTAAGCCGTGAGTTTGTACGGAAGAATCTCATCGGCGTCGGTCTTCATCACAGTATCCCCGTAAACAATAAAGTTTTTCGGGAAACTGGTGGATTTGATATTAATGCGCTGCACACCCTGCGCAACTTCTTTCATATAATAAACGATCACCTGGTCGCTGGCGCAAGCATCCGTAAGCGTGATGACGCTGCCGGTTACATCTGCATAGGTCAATTCCGCACCGCAATCGTCATCCGCGGCAAAAATGCTGATAGCTCCTTCGGCCGGTGTACCTTTTAAAGTGATGGTCTTTTTAT
>CAJTYI010000132.1 GCA_910584215.1 uncultured Roseburia sp.
CTCGGGATTTGTGATATTGAAGAAAAAAGCAGAGGCTGTGACACCAAAGAGACGATGGATGCCGCTTACACTCATAGGAAAAGAAAAAGTAATTATGTTTTACATAGAATAAATATGCACCCAACATTCATACATATTCATCCCAGTAACTTGGCTAATAACCTATAGATTTTTACTGCGGGTTTAGACCGAATATTTTGCAATTTAGTAAGTTATATGGCATGTTTTGGAGTAATAGATAAAGGAAAGAGATACGAGATTTATACTTGTCAAGCGCTGCAGGCAGCGCAGAAATGGAGCAAATTATGATACAGGATATTTTACCGCAGCATATGTGCAATGCGTTTGAGCGCAGGAAACCGCTTGAGACGGACAAGTTAATGTGTTTTTCTGCCGATGGAATATTTTTGAAGTGCGAGGAGATGATTGCCTATCCTCTGTACGGAGTTCTGCGTCAATGGTGTGCGCAAAAGAAGGAACGGGAGCCGCAAATGATTTTTTTGTTTTCGATAGGGGGTACCGCGTATTTTTTGGCGGAGCTTCCAGAGGATTTTGGCACATTTTTGCGGCAACAGGGATATGAGTTTGTACGAATGTTTGACGTCAGGCGGCTGGCACCCAAAGAGGAGATTTTTGCGGCCGCGACGGCCTGGCACCTCTATGTTTGGTACCGCGATAACAGGTTCTGCGGAAGGTGCGGACATAGGATGCTGCACGGTGAGAGCGAACGATTGATGCGCTGCGCGGACTGCGGCAATGTCGTCTTTCCGAAAATTGCTCCGGCTGTGATCGTGGGGGTCACGGACGGTGATAAGCTGTTGATGACAAAATATGCAGGGAGAGAATACAAACGTTATGCGCTGATCGCCGGATTTACAGAGATCGGAGAGACGGCGGAGGAGACAGTGCAAAGGGAAGTTATGGAAGAGGTCGGGATAAAGGTTAAAAATATTCGTTACTACAAGAGTCAACCGTGGGGATTTGACATGAATTTGTTGATGGGATTTTTCTGTGAGCCTGACGGCGGGAGGGAGATTCATCTCGACGAGCAGGAGCTGGCTGTGGCGGAGTGGGTGGATGCAAGAGATGTTCCGGACGATGCGGAGGGGCTTAGCTTGACGCAGGAGATGATGCGCGTATTTAAGACAAGCTTTTCTTAATAGTGACTTCTTTTTTTCTTAAAATTACCTTAAAACCCTTTATCTCATAAATATATGTGCTACAATGGGTAAGTGCCGGAATAGATATGCTATAAGAAACGGTAAATCAATAGAACGTAAGTGAAAAGAAGATTTAAGAAAGGATGCTTTTGGAAATGGGCAGAAAACAAAAATTTGACGATCGCTTAGAGGGGACTGCCCCGGTTGTGGCACCGGTGGCGGCGAAAAGAAAAAAGAAAAAAATCTGGCTGCTGCTGGTACTTGCTGTAGTGGCGGTGGTGGTAATATGGCTTGTAGTTTCCGCCAAAAACGCTTCCCAACAGATTGAGACCATGACAAACCAGATTGAGATTGCGCCGGTGGAGCAGCGTGACCTGTCGGATACGATATCCTTGAAAGGGACAGTTGCCGGCATCAGTTCCGTCAATGTCACATCAAAGGCATTTTCAGAAGTAACGGCTGTCAATGTGCAGCTTGGAGATGTGGTTAAGAAAGGAGATGTGCTCTGCACACTCGATTCCGCTTCCATTCAAGAGCAGATTACCGACTTGGAGAAGTCCATCTCAAATACATCAGCTATCAATAATTTAAACAGTAAACAGGCGCGGGATGCGTTGGCGCAGGCGAAAAAAGATCAGGAGACAGCCTTGGCGGACGCGCAGTTGGAAATCACGCATGCGGAGGAGAGCTATAACGGAACCAAGATGTTATATGACAGAGGCGAGGCAGATTTTCCAACACTTCTGGCGGCGCAGCGCGCGGTAGAAGCAGCCCGCAAGAGCTATGATTCTGTAGTGGAGAGTACGACACGTGCGATTTTGAGCGCGGAGAACGCCGTGCGCATGGACAGCTACCAGAGTGATGATTCAAAGAGCGGCGATACCTTAAAGAGTTTAAAAGAGCAGCTCGAGGACTGTGAGATCAAGGCGCCGTGCGGCGGTGTGATTACTGCAATCAACGTGTCGGTCGGTGATATTAACACAGATAAGCTTACACTGATGACCATCGAGGATACCAGCAAGTTAAAAATGGTTGCGAGCGTGACCGAGGCCAATATCCTCAAATTGCAGGAGGGCATGAAAGCGGTGCTCACGGCGGATGCCACGGGTGAGGAGGAGATCGAGGGAGAGATCACGAGGGTTGTGCGTGTCAAAGCGCAGGCATCGGTACAGGATGCCGGCGGCGGCGGTTACTCGGTGGAGCTTTCCGTCAACAACAAGGAGCTTTTGATCGGTATGGCAATCAAGGCCAAAGTCATGGTAAAAGATAAGGGCTTGGCACTCGCGGTACCGTATGATCTGATCCGCTATGATGAATCCGGCAATGCCTATGTCCTGACAGCCGAAAAGCAGGCGGATGGCATGGCTCTTGCAAAGCGCGTGGATATCGAGGCCGGGGAAGAGGTCGATTATTATACCGAGATATTGGGCGGCGACTTAAAAGAAGGAGATTATCTCGTCTACGACTATGCGGGCACATTAAATGACGGTGATACTTTTAGCGCGTTTGACATGAGTGAGTTTGGCGCTATGGGTATGGACGGCGACATGTCAGGCGCAGGAACTGGCGCGGAGGTTATGGTAAATTGAGTGAGCCAGTAATCCGTATGGAAAATATTATCAAGCGGTATTATGTCGGAAAACCCAATGAGCTGGAAATTTTACATGGCATTGATCTTACGGTGAACAAAGGAGAGTTTGTGTCGGTTGTGGGAGAGTCCGGTTCCGGCAAGAGTACACTGATGAACATAATTGGTGTTTTAGACAGACAGACCGCTGGAATTTATTATCTGGAAGGGCAGGATGTCAATCAGATGACGGATGAGGTGCGCAGTGATGTGCGCAACCGCCGTATTGGATTCGTATTTCAGAATTTTAATCTTCTGCCGCGTGCCAATGCCATGAAAAATGTTATGGTGCCTCTGATGTACGCAACGGAGAGCAAGAAAAATCAGAAAGAGCGCGCTATGGAGATGTTAAAGATGGTGGGGATGGAGGAACGCGCGGCGCACAGACCCAACGAGTTGTCCGGTGGACAAAAACAACGTGTGGCGATTGCACGCGCCATGATCAATGATCCCGCGATCATTCTGGCCGATGAGCCAACCGGCGCGCTCGATTCCAAAACCGGTCACATGGTTATGGATTTGTTTCACAGACTTCACGAGGATCAGGGAAAGACGATTGTGCTCATCACCCATTCCCAGGAGCTTGCGGCAGAGACACAGCGCATTGTGACGCTGCTTGACGGGGAGATCGTGGCAGATAACGGAGGTGGTAAGTAGTGTTTTTTGAAAATATCAAAGAGGCCGTCACCAGTATTTTCAGCAATAAGATGCGTTCTGTTCTTACGATGTTGGGAATCATTATCGGTATCAGCTCCGTGATCATCATTACCACGATCGGCGGCTCGATTCAGAGTACGCTCACCTCCACGCTCAATTCACTGGGCGGCAATACGATTTCTGTCTATGTGGAGGCGCGTTATCCGGAAAGCGAAGAGGAGTGGGAGACCTGGGTGTATCCCGACATGACCGATGATGATTATGTGTCTCAGGAGATGATCGACGGACTGATCGCGGCATACCCAGATGAGGTTACCGGGGTCGCGGCGCAGGAATATTTTGGCAGCGGTAAGATATCGGACGATACGGATTCCGACAATTATGCCAATGTCAACGTGACCGGGATTACACCGGAGTACTTAGATTATATGAAGCTGGAGATCGCGCATGGGCGCAACTTTTCCACGGAGGACAACACCGGCAAAAAACGCGTCTGTATCGTGGCGGATACGATGGCGGAGAACTATTTTAACGGGGAGAATCCCATTGGCCAGCAGGTGTCTGTCGCCCTGGCTGACGGCGGCTATTCCGATTTTGTCGTGGTGGGAGTCTACAAATACAATCAGGCTATGTTCGGCCAGGTGGATACTTCCATTCCGGCCAAAGACAGGGTGACAGAGATGATGATACCGCTTCAGACCTGTTTTAAGCTAAGCGGCAAGGAACAGGCCGGTTACCAGTATTTTAGTCTGCTGTTGAAGCCGCTGGCGGATGTTGAGCTGGCGACCTCCCATGTGCTGGAATATTTTGACGAAGCGTATGCCGAAAACGAGAACTTTCATATCTACGCATACAATATGGCATCCGATATGGGAATGATCAATACTGTCATCAATGTCATCACGATCGCGGTGTCCGGTATTGCGGCGATTTCGCTGATCGTCGGCGGTGTCGGCGTCATGAATATCATGCTGGTGTCGATCACGGAGCGGACGCGCGAGATCGGTGTCCGTATGGCGCTCGGCGCGAAGCGGCGGACAATCAAAATGCAGTTTGTCATAGAAGCGATCGTGCTGTGTCTGATTGGAGGTATGATCGGTATCTTGATCGGCGTGGGAATCGGGGCGCTGCTCGGAAAAGTGGCTGGTTTTATCATACAGAATATGTACGCGGAATACTCCAACTATATTATCATGGAGATACATCCGTCTGTGACGGCGATTATGCTGTCTCTGTTTTTCTCGATGCTGACCGGAGTGTTTTTTGGTTATTATCCGGCCAACAAGGCGTCCAAGATGGAAGTCATCGACGCGCTGCGTTACGAATAAATGAAATTAGTACCTGGATGTAGTGATACATGCGGGTACTTTTTTTATGCACAGGGGTGCGAAGTGAAAATAGCTGCTGTTGCAGCACGCACCCCGCGCAGCGAGTAGGGAAGAA
>CAJTYI010000133.1 GCA_910584215.1 uncultured Roseburia sp.
TACCGAGATTTTTAGAGGTAACGGGCGTATGGCTTGCAGTACCGCTTGCGGAGCTTTTCACGCTTATGTTGACGGTATCTCTGCTATGCAGGCATCGGAAACAATACCATTATTTTTGAAAGAAAGGCAGGCAAGAAATTGAAACAGACAGAATGCAGATGACAGGCCCCCTTTTTAGAACCCTGTCATTAGATGGGCGGCGCAAAAACAGCGCCTTTTTATTTGGAAATGATAAGTACGGGTCGTGTGCCGTCCTGCTCCGAGCCGACAACGGGATTAAGCTCTGCATAGTATCAGGTTGTCTTTTTTACACATCAGATCGTTTAATAAAAATGCCTCTATTTAAAATACTTAAATGCCTCCATTTAAAATACAGAAACCACTTGACAATGTCAATATACGGACGTATAATGAATTATGCAAACGTATAACAAACCTGCAAATAAAAAGTCAATAGAAAATTAAAAATTTTTTTGAAAAAGTTTTATGCAGGGAAAATGCGTACAACAACCAGACCACCGTAGAACGCTGGTTTTGTGAATTGTTAGAGTTATGTGATTTGTGTTATTGCGGAAGGGAAGCCAAATATTCTTTGACTCTTCCGTAGTAAATCCAGAGAAACTTATTCGCTCCAGCTGTCATGTAGACATAATAAGGCTTGCCTTGCGCGCGTTTCTTGTCCATGAACAAATACACGGGGTCATCTTGTGGCTTGGTCTTAATTAGAACGTCCATGACTTGAAACAGAGTTTTACGGAGCGTAGGGGAGCCATGTTTTGATGCATGGACACTCTTTTGGGAGTAATCCCCGGATTCATTTACACCCGGATCAACGCCGGCAAATGCGGTAATAGCGTTCCTATGGGTAAAGCGTGCCACATTCCCGATTTCAGCTATTAGTTGTGGACCCAGGGAGGGACCTACGCCTTTCATCGCCATAACAACTGTATATTCTGGAAGTTGGGCTGCGGTTTCATTCATTAGGGAACGAAGTTGTTCAACAGTCTGGGATGCGGTATTTAACTGCTCAATCGCCTGCTTGATGATACGTTTGGTAAAGCTATCTTTTGGAAGTACAGGAACCAGTTCCTTGGCTGTTCCATAGATTTCTTCAGCTTTTGCCTTGCTGAAGTTGTACTTCTTGCGGTGGCACCACTTTTGATAGTGATCAACAAAAGCGTTCGGGGACATTTTACGTACACAGTCCGCATGCCAGTAACAGTCCGCAAAGTCAACCCATTTCTGGCTTCCGTCTTCGCGGGCAGGGCTGTCAAAGCAGGTGTTTACACCGGGATAAGTTTGGTCAAGAAGACCGATCAGATTGTTTTTCATAGCAGTTTTGTGTTTCATGTAGAAGTCAAACTGGCGGTTCATGGTCTTTAATTGGTTGCGTAATTCATCCATAAGACCATATTGTTTCAATTTTGTCCATCTGTCAAGCGTATAGCGTGCGATTTTAAGGGAATCTGCTTTGTCGGACTTTACTTTCCGGAGGGAGTTGTCTTCGTCCTGATAATGACGTATCAGCTGTGGATTTACAGCACTGACAAACAGCCCGGCAGACACAAGCTCATGGGCAATGGTCTCATAGTAATGTCCGGTACATTCCATGACGATACGGGATTCTCCCTCAAGGGATTTGATGCGATGAATCAATGATTGGAGATCCCTGGATAAATGAGACACTTCAAAAGGTTTGGCCACAACTTCACCGCCTGGGCGAAGGATAGCAACCATACTTTTACGTTTGGAAACATCAATACCAATAGCGTTCATATTCATATCAATATGTCACTCCTTCTTTTGTATGCAATGGTAAGGACCAGTTTTACTCATTGCCTATTCAATCTACTGTGGTGTGACGCGGACGCACCTTTGTGGGTGGTTCAACCTGCATAAAACGAATGCTGCGAATGAGGAGCTGGTTATCAGACTTGTTTACGGACGCGAAGTCCAAGGAGGTATCCGATATACCGATTGCTCTCTACATTCTAACAGCTTAAGCAACAAGATGGGTAATTCCTTACTGGCTGTAAGGGAGATTAACCATAAATATATTGTAGTAGGAGGTATCAATTCGATGGGAAATAATGTAAGAAAGCTAGGGGAAGCGGAACTGGAGATCATGCAGGTAATTTGGGACAGTGAAAACCCTGTCACTTCAAACTATATTTTAAGGGAGTTGCAGGGACGCAGGCAATGGCAGTTATCCACGTTAATGACATCATTGACAAGGCTGGCGGCTAAGGGATTTGTCAACTGTGACCGTTCAACGGGAAGTAATCTGTATACTTCGGCTATTTCGGAAAATGAATATAAGACCGGTGCGAGCAAACATTTTCTGGAAAAGCTTTACAACAATTCCATACAGAATATGATCGCTGCGCTCTATAGCGACCGAGCGATTAAAAATTCCGATATTCAAGAGCTCAGAGATTTTCTGGATAAATTGGAGGATGAATGATGACAAATATATTTTTATCTCTATTTGGCATTTCTGTGTCGATCAGTTTGATGGTTCTTGCATTGGTGCTCCTTACACCGTTTTTAAATAAGCGCTATGCTGCAAAATGGAAATACCTGATTTGGATAATCCTTGCATTGCGGCTGCTTATCCCGTTTAGTGGAGTGAATGGGCAGTTGATTATGGATATGCTCGCGCCAACCAAAGCGCAGACTGCACCTGCATCCAACGATAAAGATGCAGACACGGCGGCAGACGTAAGGATAGCGCCTGGACGGATTATTGTGGAGATACCGGCACAAATGACCACGCCATTTGCCATGGAGGATGCCATGCAAGATGCCATGCAAAATGCTTGGCGAATGAAAATACAAAATGCGATAAAAAATATATTGCATTCTGGAAATCATAATGCAGGTATTACCATTCTTGATATTGTGACGTTAGTATGGATGATTGGCAGCTTGATTTTGCTATCGGTACATTTTATCAGCTATTCACACTATATGCGACGGGTGATGAAAAAGGGGAGAGTCATTGAGGACGCACATGTACTGCGGCAGATGCTTGAACTCAAGCGTGAATTACATATCAGACGTACCATACGGATGATAGAATATTCGGAAGCTGGAAGCCCTATGATAATCGGTTTTTTGAAACCTGTTTTAGTCATGCCAGAAGAGCAGTACAGCTTGGAGGAACAGTTTTTTATTTTGAAACATGAGTTGGTTCATTTTAAACGTGGGGATATCTATTTCAAACTGCTGTTTGTGACAGCCAATGCGCTTCACTGGTTTAATCCCCTTATCTGGATTATGCAAAAAGAAGCCGGTGTCGATATGGAACTGTCCTGTGATGAGCGGGTGACGAAAGGTGCAAGCTATGCCGTGCGCAAAGCCTACACAGAGACATTGCTGTCTATGCTGCATAGAAGGGTTGGCGGCAGAACTGTTTTATCCACACAGTTTTATGGAGGGAAAAAAATTATGAAAAAACGTTTTAGAAATATTTTGTCAAAAAAGGCAAAGAAAAATGGGATTTCTATATTGATCTGCGCCGTGATTCTGACGATTGGTTTTGGGACGATGGTAGGTTGTTCGGTTGCAAAAGAAAATACAGAACGTGAAGTTACGGTAGATGTGCCTGAGCCGATTGAGAAGAATGAGGTGCCTAAGGAGCAGATACCGGCGGATGATTCTTTTGCGGACAATAATGCATCAGATCACACCATCACGCTTACTTTTTCTAAGGAGGGAGAGCAGGAGCAGAAAACGGCAGCGCTTGCGGTAGGAAATGGATTTTCCATCTATCTGCCTGACGGTGAATGGCAGCAATCTGATGCTGATACATGGTCTTATTCCATGAATGAACAGATTCGTCTTTGGGTAACGCATTTTGAAGGTGAATCGTTGGATTCTGTGGAACAGAAATTGACGGACGATGGTTATCAAACCGTGGACGGTGAGAGGAGGAAGCAGGTAGGAGACCTGATTTATCAAGTCGAATTAAAGGGATTTGATAATGACATATGGGGCATATTCTCTTGCTACCCGATTGACGCGCAGGAGGGATGGGGCAGAGAGATGCCTGTGATTGCAGATACGTTTGCGGTATCGATGCAGGCTGTGGATAAACCATACCATGAACCCAACGGCGCTGGCGAATACCTGACGGATGAGGATTGTCAGAAAATGAACACGATTGTGCGGGAGTTTGCGGGTGCATATTTTAATGGCGATGTTGACGCTATGGAGAAATTCTTAGCAAGCACTTATGAAGGACCGATCGATACCTTTGAGGGTACTGGTGTGGTAAGCGGTTTGACGGTGAAAGGATTGTCCGACACTGACGAGAAAAAAATGGAAGACGGGAAATACGTTGTTTCTTTGGAATTTAGGGACAGTGACTATGAAGATATGTTCCTGTATTTGACCGTAATATTTGTCAGACAGGAAGAGGATTGGAAAATACAATTTTACGGCATGGAGGGTTAAATAATTAGGAGTGCAATTGTCTGCCAGGCGGACAAAGGCAGTCAGCGTAATGGCTGCCCTACAAGAAATGTCGTTTGAAAAAGATAGCTGTCACCGCGCTGCGTAAGTTTTGCGGCGCGGTGCGCGCAAGGACGCTTAACGCAGCTTTGGGGCAAGTTGCCCCAAAGAGCAGGCAGCCGCCGAACATGGCGGCTTTTCTTGCTTTATAGGAAATTGCGTCGTCAGACGCATCAATTCTCAAGTTGCGGAGCAACTTGTAAAGAATCACGGAGTGATTC
>CAJTYI010000134.1 GCA_910584215.1 uncultured Roseburia sp.
CGATAAAAGCCGGAATATCGATCGCTACCGGACAGCCTTTGATACACTGCGCGTTTTTACAGTTCAGACAGCGTGCAGCCTCGGCCTGCGCCTCCTTATCGTTATACCCCAAACATACTTCCTCAAAGTTCGCCGCACGGACTTTTGCGTCCTGTTCGCGAACCGGTATTCTTGTATTTGCGTCCATTTGCCAATCCTCCATTCTATCGTCACACAACCTATGCTTCACAGTTGCCGCAGCCGCCGTGGTGCGTATCGCCCTCGGTCAGCGCCAGCATCGCTCTTCCCTCTTCCGTCTTATACTGAGCCTGTCTCTTCATCGCCTGGTCAAAGTCCACCAGATGACCATCAAACTCAGGCCCGTCCACGCAGGCAAATTTCACTTCGTTTCCTACCATCAGACGGCAGGCGCCGCACATTCCCGTTCCGTCTACCATAATTGGATTCATGGAGACGATTGTGGGAATTTCCAGCTCTTTGGTCAGTTTGCAGACAAATTTCATCATTATCATCGGTCCGATCGCCACGCAGTGATCATAGCGGACTCCCTGATCATAAAGCGCCTGCAACTGGTTTGTACCCATACCGTGGAAACCGTAGGAACCGTCATCGGTCGTCACATAAAGATTGGTGGCAACTTCGCGCATCTCCTCCACCAAAATCAAAAGATCTTTTGTCTTAGATCCCATGATCACATCACAGTCCACACCGTGCTCATGCAGCCATTTCACCTGCGGATACACCGGCGCCGTTCCAACGCCCCCGGCCACGAACACGATTTTATTTTTCTTTAATTCCTCAATATCCTTATGTACAAAATCAGAAGGACAGCCGAGCGGTCCCACAAAATCGGCAAAGGCATCTCCCTCGTTTAAATCGATCATACGCTGCGTCGATGCTCCCACGCTCTGAAACACGATTGTGATCGTGCCCTGCGCGCGGTCGTAATCGCAGATCGTCAGCGGAATACGCTCCCCGGTCTCGTCAATTTTTACGATCACAAACTGTCCCGGTTCGCAGTACTGCGCTACGCGGGGCGCCTTGACATCCATAAGAAAAATCTTATCTGCCAGCTTTTTCTTTTTCACGATTGGATACATATCTCTTCCTCCTCTATCTTACTTCTGCCATTTGGCCATATGACCGAAAACGACAAAATGACCGACATTTTTACATACTCCACCATATTAAAGGAAAAGACATGAAATTTCAATGTCTAATCCCCTTGTACTGCAAAAAAAGCAATCACTTTTAATCACCATCACTGCAATCTCTTTTTTCACTTTGCATCGCAATCACAGCGATACCAGTTTTCACTTTTACCGCAATGACAGCAATCTCTTTTCTCACTTTCTACCGCAATCACAGCAATACCAGTTTTCACTTTCTACCGCAATCACAGCAATACCAGTTTTCACTTTCTACCACAATCACAGCAATACCAGTTTTCACTTCCTATCCAATGTAACAAACGGTTATTTCTGCGCCTTAGATAGCAAGATTCTATCATTATCCAACTGTTTTCCCGCCTGTTTTGCGAATTGCTCTAACAAATCGTCCACCGTCATGTCTGCCCTTTGCTCCCCCGCAACGTCAAAGACGATCGTTCCGGCGTCCATCATCAGCGTTCTGTTCCCCAGCTCCAACGCCTGATGCATGTTGTGGGTCACCATAAGACAGGTAATCTTTCGCTCCGCCACGATATCTTTTGTCAGCTTCAGCACTTTCTCGGCTGTCGCCGGGTCTAACGCTGCGGTGTGCTCGTCGAGCAGCAGGATTTTCGGCGTCACCATAGTCGCCATCAACAGCGTCAGCGCCTGCCGCTGTCCGCCGGAGAGCAATCCGACTGGCTGTCTCATTCTGTCCTCCAGCCCCATATCAAGAAGCGCAAGATTTTCCCGGAACTTCTTTTTGTCCGCCGCGTTAATCCGGCTGAAAAAAGCATGGCTCGATGTTTTCGCGCGCAGATACGCAAGGGCCATATTCTCCTCGATAGTCATATGCGGGGCGGTGCCCTTTAGCGGGTCCTGAAAAAGATGTCCGATCGTCTTGCTGCGCAGATATTCTTTTTTGTAGGTGATGTCCTCCCCGTCTAAGACAATCAGTCCCCGGTCAATAAAAAATGCACCGGTGATCGCGTTAAACAGGGTGGATTTACCCGCGCCGTTGCTACCGACGATCGTCGCAAAATCGCCCGCCGCTAGTTCTAGGTTCAATCCTTTAAGCGCACACTTTTCATTGACCGTGCCGGGATTGAATGTTTTGGTGATATCTTTCATTATCAGCATGGCCGACCGCCTCCGTCCTCTGTTTGGTGCTCTCTGTTCATCTCGCTTAAATACACCTGATTCTGTGCCCTCGCGGCTTTTCTCTGCCGCACAAAGACAGCCTGACGCTTCAGGTAAGGCAGTGCAATGGCGATCGCCACGATTAAGGCCGACACCAGTTTTAAACATTCTGCCGGGACGTTTAAGCGCAGCGCGATAGCGACGATAAAGCGATACAGGCAGCTTCCCAGGACAACGCCCGCCACGCGCTTTAACATACTGCCCTTGCCGATGATCGACTCGCCGATAATCAGACTCGCGAGGGCGATCGTGACCATGCCGGTACCCAGATTGATATCACAGGACTTCTGATACTGCGCCAAAATACCGCCGGAGAGCGCAGTCATGGCGCCTGATACGCAAAGTCCGATCGTAATCATCATGCCGGTATTGATGCTGCTCGCCCGCACCATATCGGGATTATCGCCGGTAGCACGAATAGAAAGCCCGATCCTGGTGTTTAAAAACAGTGACAATAGAATACCCACAGCCACCACGATCAAAATTACGATGATGAGCTTATACCAGGTGCCGCCGATATGCTCTTTGGCCCATGTAAACATGGTGTCGCTGGCAAAGAGGTTGATGTTGGAAGCAAAGCCCATAGCTGCAATATTGATCGTATAAAGACCGGTATTGACAATAATTCCTGCAAGAATTGATTCAATACCAAGTTTTGTCTGCAAGAAAGACGTCACAAACCCGGAGCAGACCCCGGCCGCCATGGCCGCAAACAGCGCCAGAATCGGATGACCCGCCAGGGTCACGGCCGCGCAGACTGCACAGCCTAACGTAAAGCAGCCGTCCGTGGACAGATCTGCGATATTGAGCAGTGAAAATGAAACAAAGAGTGCCAATGCCACCAGCGCATAGATGCAACCCAGTTCGAGCGCGCTTTGGACAATGGAAAGTGTTATGATTGATCCCATATAATATCCCTTTTCGGCTGTTTACATACAGTCCGTATCTTATTCAAACTCTTCCGCCGTAGTTACCTCCACCAACTGAGAGCCAAATTCTTTTAACACCGTATAGTCGAGATTCAACGCTGCCGCCGTCTCGGTATTTACCGTGATAATACCGTCCGAGAGCGTTTTCACCGCCGTCTCGCCGGGCTTTGCGCCGTTGACTAAAATATCGACTGCCATATCGGCCGTAGCGGTTCCAAGATTGGTGTAATTGACGCCGTAGCCTAAAAACGCCCCGTTGAGCGCAAACGAATCCGCTCCGGTAAAATGCGGGATTCCCGCGTCCGTAAATTTCTCAAAGATCGCAAGCTCCGCCGTCATAATCGTATTATCCTGCGGGGTAAAGATGGCGTCCACACCCTCTGCCACCAGCGCGTCCGCCGCCGCCGAAACCTCAGCGGTCGTCGTGCCGGTTTTCTCCACATAGGTCAGCCCGTTTGCCTCGCAGTAGCTGATGGCGTCCGCGATCGAGGCTGTGGAGGAAGGCTGGCTCTTATCGTACAGTAAACCAATCTTCTTTGCCTGCGGGTTTGCCGTCACGATCAGCTTCATGATCGCCGGCGTGTCAATCGCATCCGACGTACCGGTGATGTTGGCCCCCGGCGCCTCGTTGCTGGCCACAAGCCCCGCCCCCATGGGGTCAGAGACAGCGGAAAAGACAACCGGAATCTGGTTATCCTCGGTAGCTGCCTGCATAATCATCGCCGCCGGCGTGGCGATCGGGATAATCACGTCCACTTTCTCCGCCACCAAATCTGCTGCAATCTGGTTGAGTGTCGAGGAATCCGCCTGGCCGTTATGGGTGTACCCGGCAAAATCAAACGTCACGCCAAGCTCCTCTCCCTTGGAGGTAAGCTCCGCCTCGATCGCCGCCTCGATCTGATTGAGCGAAGCGTCATCCACATACTGCACGATTCCTACTTTGTATGTCGTTTTGTCACCGTCTGCGGCGCCCTCCTTGGTGCCGCAGCCGCTAAGTATACCTGCCGCCATCGCCGCTGTCAATAAAAGTGCCGTTATTTTCTTTTTCATAATGATCACAATTCCTTTCTGTCTCCTGCAAATGTGCAGTGAAATAAAGTCTCGTTCACCACACAACTTTGTGTTATACTGTATAGGTTATGAGCCGTTTTGCTTAATATCATCGAAATGAATAAACATGCATAGCTGTTTGAACGGAAGTGATATAAATTTTTATATCCTTAGCGTAAATGCGGCGTCCGACAGATAGCATAACTGCAGGTGCTACTTGTCTTTTGACCCTCCGGAAAAACGTCAGGGGTTCTCGCATGCCGTTTGGGACATCGGGTT
>CAJTYI010000135.1 GCA_910584215.1 uncultured Roseburia sp.
AGGGTGTTCCTCTTGCGAAAATATCAGGGTTGTTGGGACACAGTTCTGTCAATACAACCTTTGAATATTATTGCAATGTCATGGATGAGAAAGAAAAGATTATTGCCTTTATGAATGATGCTTTTGCTCCTGAAGGCAGGGAAGGAACAGGATAATATGGAATTTGATTTCCGCGGGCAACGAGCCAAACGGCCGTGCCTGCACGGACATTTGGCGACTGCCACGAGAGCTGGAATCTCTGTTGTAGACGGAGATTCCAGCTTGAAATTACAGCAGTTTGTGGACTGGAAGGTTTATAACGTCACGCCGATTAAGAATAAGTTTGGCTATCGTGTGGTTCTGATTTATGCGGATGGGACCAAAATACCGCAGCAGAAATCCGGATTTGCGACAAAGAAAGCGGCGAACACGGACAGGGACAAGACGCTGGGCGAATTATATTCCGGCACAAATGTGGTATATACCAGCGTAAAAGTGAAAGACTTTATGCTGTTCTGGCTTAAAAAAGAAATGCGTCCACGCATTACAAGCGGCTCCAATGAAACCTATTCCAATATTGTGAATAACCATGTGATTCCAGCGATGGGCAACATCAGAATGACAGAAATCAAACGGAGCCATATCCAGAGCCTTTATTATGAAGAAGCGGCTGCTTCGGCTTCTATTGCAAGGCCGGTAAAAACAGTGATGAATACGTCCATGCAGTATGCTGTGAATAAGAAAATCATTTCCATAAATCCGATGATTGATGTTGCTCTGCCGAAACAGGTAGAGAAAAAGCCTATCACACCCGGAACATTGATACACAAAAGACGCTGAATATGGAGCAGGTTTTAAGGCTCATTGAAGCAAGCAGGAAAACGCCAATCCATATGCAGGTATTATTTGTAGTGCTGTTGGGGTTGAGGCGATGTGAAATCAATGGGGTAAAATATTCGGATATAGATTATATCAATCGGACATTGAAAGTGCAGCGGCAGTTAGGCAAGAAACCAAACACGACCGCCGGGGACTTCCCGGCTAAGACGTTTACAAAGCAGGAAATCGGATTGAAAACGCCGTCCAGCTACCGAACCATACCCATACCGGATTATGTGTTTGAAGCCATTCTGGAAGAAAGAAAAGTGTATGAGAAGAACCGCAGAAGGAGGTCAGACACATTTCAGGATTTGGATTATATCTGCTGTTCCACTTATGGACGTCCGAGAAGCAAGGATTTTCACTGGAGACATTATAAGAAACTGTTGGAGGACAATGGACTGCCCGATATAAGATGGCATGATCTGCGAAGCACCTTTTGCACTATCTTATTAAAGAATAATTTCAATCCTAAAGCGGTATCACAGCTCATGGGACATGCGAAAGAAATTATCACCATAGATGTTTATGGGGACACTGCCGAAATCATTGAGGACTGCTTAGACGATCTCCAGCCGTTTATTGATGTAGTAATCCCAAAGGATGATAGTGAAAGCGGCACTGATTTTTCAGAAGATAGTTATATAGAACAAATCAGTGAATTTCTTGCATGAAACTAAGATAGTGGCATAACTGAATCGTATTAAAAAGATATAAAAAAGTACAGAACAAAAGTTCGATTTTGGTCTGTACTTTTTTTGACTTATATGTTATAATGAAAAACCAAATGACTGGATAATACTATCTGTACTGATTGGTATTACTCAGTGTTGTTTCGTTTCAAAAATGCGGTTTTGTGACCTGCATTCGTGTAATTGCTATTTTAACGCTTATTCGCCAGCTTTGCAAGCCCATTTTACACGAATCGAAAATCAATTTTACACGAATCGAAAATCAAATTACACGAATTTCGGGCGAATAGGCAAACTTTTTTCGGTCACAAATTGGAGGTTTTCATATGCCAGAGTTCAAATTACAAGCCCCCTACAAGCCCACAGGCGACCAGCCGCAGGCCATTGCCGAACTGGTCAAAGGCTTCAAGGAGGGCAATCAATTCCAGACTTTACTAGGGGTTACGGGTTCCGGCAAGACATTTACGATGGCGAATGTCATTCAGGAATTGCAGAAGCCGACGCTGGTCATCGCCCATAACAAAACGCTTGCGGCGCAGTTATATGGAGAATTCAAGGAGATGTTCCCTGAGAATGCAGTGGAGTATTTTGTGTCCTACTATGACTATTACCAGCCCGAGGCGTACGTTCCCCAGTCGGATACTTATATTGCGAAGGACTCCGCCATCAACGAGGAGATTGACAAACTTCGTCTCTCTGCAACGGCGGCGCTCGTGGAGCGGAAAGACGTGATCGTAATTGCATCGGTGTCCTGCATCTATGGCCTGGGCAGCCCGGATGATTACCTTCGCATGATGGTATCGCTGCGTCCCGGCATGGAAAAGGACCGGGACGAAGTAGTGCGGGCGCTCGTAGATATCCAGTATACGCGCAATGATATGGACTTTCACCGCGGTACATTTCGGGTCAGAGGAGATGTGCTGGAGATTTTTCCGGCCAATTATGGTGATACTGCCATTCGGGTAGAATTTTTTGGCGATGAAATTGATAGAATAACAGAGATTGATGTGCTGACCGGAGAAATAAGATGCAGATTGGAGCATTTTGCCGTCTTTCCCGCTTCCCACTATGTGGTGCCGCAGGAAAAGATTTTAAAAGCTTGTGAGGAGATTGAAGTCGAACTACAAGAGCGTGTCCGCTATTTTAAGGGTGAGGACAAGCTTCTTGAGGCACAGCGCATCGCCGAGCGCACTAATTTTGATATTGAGATGTTAAAAGAGACCGGTTTTTGCAGCGGGATAGAAAATTACTCCAGACATCTGGCGGGGATGCCGGCGGGGGCGACGCCGCATACACTGATGGACTATTTCAAAGAAGATTATCTTATTATCGTGGATGAGTCCCATATCACGATTCCACAGGTGCGGGGCATGTTTGCGGGCGACCAGTCGAGAAAAACAACGCTGGTAGACTACGGATTCCGCCTTCCGTCTGCCAAAGATAACCGCCCTCTGAATTTCGAGGAATTTGAGAGCAAAATCGACCAGATGCTGTTTGTCTCCGCGACGCCGAATGTCTATGAGGACGAGCATGAGTTGCTGCGCACGGAGCAGATTATTCGACCGACGGGACTGCTCGATCCCGAAGTAGATGTGCGTCCCGTGGAGGGACAGATTGATGATTTGATCGGGGAAGTCAACAGGGAGACAAAAGCACATCATAAGATCTTGATCACGACGCTGACAAAGAAAATGGCGGAGGACTTGACAGACTATATGCAGGAGCTTGGTGTGCGGGTGAAATATTTGCACTCCGACATTGATACGCTGGAACGCGCGGAGATAATCCGCGATTTGCGTCTCGATGTATTTGATGTGCTTGTCGGTATCAACTTGCTGCGCGAGGGATTGGATATCCCGGAGATCACGCTGGTGGCGATACTCGACGCGGACAAAGAGGGATTTCTGCGTTCTGAGACATCATTGATTCAGACGATCGGCAGGGCTGCGCGTAACAGCGAGGGACACGTTATCATGTACGCGGATAAGATCACGGATTCGATGCGAGTTGCCATTGACGAAACCAATCGACGCCGCAGAATACAGCAGGAGTATAACGAAGCGCATGGCATCACGCCGACTACAATACAAAAGTCAGTGCGTGAACTGATCTCAATCTCCAAAAAAGTAGCAAAAGAGGAATTGAATTTCACCAAATCTCCGGAGTCTATGAATAAAAAAGAGTTAGAAAAACTGATTGCAGATATTCAAAAGAAGATGCAGAAAGCGGCAGCGGATCTCAATTTTGAAGCGGCTGCGGAGTACCGTGACAAGATGATAGAATTGAAAAATATGCTGCGTGATCTGTGAACCGATTGAGAGATAGTCGGAAATTTAGAGTTGTTTGCTGGTGAGAAAATATGCGACACTAAGCAGGAAAACGTGGAAAGGAAGAATTTTGACCGTAGACTGCCACAGGCGGACAAAAGTTGCAGACTGAAAAAGAAGCAGGGGGATAGCGGATAATGATACCGCTTATATGGAATATATGACGGCCAAGAAAGGCAATCGGTTTGACTTTGCAAGTGTCTGGTGGAATCAGACACAGGATGTGCATCCGCCATTTTATTATGCGCTGCTTCACACGGTGTGTTCTTTGCTCCCTGGCACATTCAGTAAATGGTATGCAGGAATGATAAATATGATGTTTGCCATATTTACATTGTATGTATTAAGGAAAACGGTATGGCTTATGAGCAGCGATGATTTTTTTGCGGCGTTCGTATCGAATATATATTGGTTCCGCCGGTATTTTATCATTGGTTACATGCTTTAGAATGTATGTCGTGGCGATATTTTTTGTGACAGAGATGATTGTCGTGGTGGCAGGGAAAAAGAATACGATTAAGTCCGTAGTGACTGCACTGTCGAATGTCGATCGGTATAAACAGATACGGTCATTTTCTCATTTTGTGACCTATCGTTTATCGAAAAGATGGTATAGTTTATTAGCCGTTGTTTTGACTGAATAATTATTCCTATGTGTTGCATATTTATTCTATCGTAAATCTTTAAT
>CAJTYI010000136.1 GCA_910584215.1 uncultured Roseburia sp.
GGGCATGCGCTAGTACCCCGGCGTTTTGGAGGTTCGGGCAAAAACAAGAGCGCCTGCAGTTTAAGATGCCTGCTGGACGCCGTTTCCATATACTGAAAATAAAAAGTATATCACTTCCGATAAATGCGATTTTGTATATTGATTTATTTATGGTATAAAGTTTCTAAGCTAATAATCTATAAATTGTGGACTGACAGTTTCAAATCATATGACAACGGGGGTTTTTGTAAAAAATCACCCCTTTTTTTGCCCTTAGAATTATACATGTTGTACAAAAATTAAAATAATGCTTTACTTTTGGGGGAAAGAGAAGTATTATAATCCCATCTTATAAGTCAATATCTTTTTAAATCTATCGTTATATCACGAGTTTTTTCGTATCCGGCTTTCCGGAAAGATTCCAACATCGGGAGAAGATCTTATGAAAATAATATTTTGGGGTGAAACTGCGCCTTTTGAGATTACACAGAACATGTATACCATGGCGGCATTGATGGCCAGATCATGCGCGGGACATCCCGTTCATATGTTCCGTTTCCGCGGTATCAGACAAGATTATTATAATTTGTACCGCGAACAGGCCAAATTGCTACGCGAGCACAGTTCCCATGGGACTGCGGGTGAAGCGCTCGAGTTCTATGACTGCGGCGCGAAGCAGGATGAGTTAGTAGTGCGGCAGATGCGTCAGGCAGATCTGATTGTATTTAACATGCCTCAGCAGAGCCGGGCGTGGGAGCAGTTGTTGGAGAGGCATATGATGTGTTTTGAAAATGCAGTATATTTGTTGGGCAGTTATCAGAGCCATGATGTGATAAACCGCGATTTTCTTGCATGTATGTACCGGATTGAAAAACAGGATATCGGTTTGATTCCCTACAACAATGAATTTGTGCATTTTACACAGCAGGGCCGGTTGACTGATTTTTTGGCGCGGCAGCAGGATAAAAATGAGAAAAATCGTCTTTTTATGCAGGAGCTGCTGCGCACATCGACGCTTTTGCTGCGCCATTTAAATCTGGCATAGGCACAACGTTCTTGCGATGTGAGTGCGCAAAAGAAGTATCAGCATGGCGCTGCTTTGCAGTTATGTGAAGATTTTATGGCAGACAATTGTGAAACGCAGCCATTTCTATGGAGGTTGTTTCACGGAAAAAGAATAAAGGAGAATGACGATTATGGAACAGGTGATGAAACATTATGGCAACGCGATTTTGGCAGTGATCGTGCTTTTGGCTCTGGGAGCAATTCTGGTGGCAGCGCTCGGTTCGGACGGCTATATTGCCCAGGAGTTTAAGTCGGCACTGACCGGTTTTTTCAGCAGTATGAATGGTCTGCGGTCGTAGGAACCGCTGTGCAAAAGTTTTTCACGCGTGATACTTGTTTATGCTGCAAATATTGTTTCTGCGGCCCAATGCCGCAGGTTGTGAGAAAGGCGTGGTGGTTGTTACGGGGGACATATTAAGTTTTGAGCCGACCGAAGAGCAGTTTGGCATCTTTTGGAAGTATCTGCAAATGCCCGAGGTGACGGATGTGGACTATAACGGCAGTGAACTTTGGGTGACGGATTTAAAGCGTGGACGCTACCGTGTGAGCGAGACTGTTTCAGAATCATTCGTTAGCGCATTTACCCACAATATCTCCAATTGCGTCAATCGGCAGTTTAATAATGCCAATCGGGTGCTGGAGGCAGACACCAAAGAATTGCGTATCAGTATGATACACTCCTCGGCAGCGGCTTCCGGAATCAGTATCTGTATACGCAAATCGCCCTGCATCGTGAGAAATCACATCACGGATATGATCGAAAACGGTTTCTGCCGCGCGGAAGTACTGCAATTATTGATTAATTGTGTTTTGGCCCGCATGAATTTTGTCTTTGGAGGAGAACCGGGCGCCGGGAAAACAGAGTGCGCTAAGTTTTTTATGCAGTTTATTCCCAAAGAGGAGCGGGTGATAACGATCGAGGATTCCCTGGAAATTCATTACAGCGATCTCAATCCGGGAGCCGATGCGGTGGAGCTTAGAATCGGACAGGGGTTTTCTTATACGGATGCCATCAAGGCTTGCCTGCGGCAGAATCCCAAGTGGCTGATTCTGTCAGAGGCGCGTTCACTGGAGGTTACTTCACTGTTGGAACAGTGGAGTACGGGAGTCAATGGTTTTACCACGATTCATCTGGATGATCTGCGCAAACTGCCCGACCGTATCTCCAATATGATGGAGAGTGTGCAGGATGTGGACCGCATGGAAAACAGAATCTATCGCTATGTGAATATCGGGATCTTGATTCGCTGTGTCCGCACACCGGAGGGGAAGCTGCACCGCTATATCGACCAGCTTTGTTTTTACAGCAGAGAGCAGGAGGAAAATAAAATCTATATGCTGGTGAAGGACGGAAAAGTTATATCTGTGCAGCTGCCGCCGGAGATTTTGCGCAAATTTGCGTATGCTGGTATTCGCCAGCCGTTTGTCTGCGAGAATTGGAAGGAGTATTTGGAAGAGGGAAGATGAAGAAGAAACAAAGAGAGGGAAGTTTGTGGAGCAGCCTTAAATTGTTGCATCCCAAAAATTTGGCAAAGGAGGTGCATGTATATGGATATCATTTTTCGTGGAAAACGCAAGGTGTCTGGATGTTTGCGGCTTTGGCGGGAATTAGTACAGTCGGAGCGGTTTTTAAGCTGGCAGCGCCAGGTTTTTTCCTCGTAACTGCGGTGGCGGTATGTCTGCTGCCTCTGCTGGTGTTGGATATGTACAAAAAAATGTACGAACAGAAACGCTTTGCGGACGCTGCAGATTATATGGAGCAGGTGCTTTATTCTTTTTTAAAGACGGGCAAAGTTCTCAGCGCCCTAAAGGAGAGCCGTGAACTTTTTGAACAGGGGCTGATGCGTCAGACGTTAGATCATGCGATTCGCAACATGGAGATGGGGCGGAGCGATTCTCCGGGAGGTGTACTCGACGAGAGCCTCCAGATGATAGAGAACCGCTATCAGTGCAGAAAAATTCACATGATTCATAATTTGCTCAAGAATGTGGAGGATTATGGCGGGGAGGCAAAAGATTCGGTCATGCTTTTGCTGGAGGATTTGGAACTCTGGAAAAAGCGGGGATATCATTTACAGGCGGAAAAGAAAAAGAGTCATACGGACAATGTGATCTCTATTGCGGTGGCAGTGCTGTTGTGTGCAGTCGCGCTCTATGTGATTGACGGTATGAAGGGTTTGTTTGCGGCACGGAGTGTTGTGAATATTTTTCAAGTCGGTATCATTCAGATATCGTCGGTGCTGTTCATACTGTTTTTGTACTATGTTTATGTCAAAAGCGCCAGAAGCCTTACCGCCGGTTGGCTAAAAGAGGACAGCAGTAAGGAGGAGCGCTATCTTAGAGAGTGCTGGCGCATGGTGAAAGATTACGATTTGGGCAGAGTCAAGAAAAAAAGACTTGGATACCGTCTGGCGAAAAAAGATGTCACAAAGGAGCTGCGTCTGGCTTTGCCCGAATGGTTGATGGAAATGGCACTTTTGCTGCAGCATAATAATGTGGAAGTAGCGGTTCAAAAGTCCAGAGAGCGGGCGCCGGTTGTACTGTGGGGAGAACTCGATGCATTGATCGAACGCATGAAGAGATTGCCTGGGCAGGCTGGTGTATATACCGATTTTTGCAAGGGTTTTGACTTGCCGGAGGTGGCGGGGTGTATGAAAATGATGCATGCGATCTCGGAGCATGGTACCGGAGATGTGAGGATACAGATGAATCACTTTATCAGCCGGGTCAATGAAATGCAGGTGGCCGCAGACCAACTAAAAAATCAATCGGTTGCTTTTCATATGAAGATGATTTTTTCTTATCCGGTGATTGCAGCCACAGCCAAATTGCTGCTCGACATGACGACAGGGATGATCGTAATGTTTCAGATTCTGGGCAGCATGGGTGGAGCACAGTGAGGTGATAAAGTACATTAGACATGGAGGTACATATTGAAGCATATCATAAGTTCGTTTAGTATAGTGCTGGTTTTGCTGGTTAATATTCTAATATGTCTGGCTGTGGTGACGATTAACGCCGATATATCGGCGGCCAAAGAGTATAAGGCGGCAGTGGTAGCAGAGATTGAGAGCAGTAATTTTAACCCGGAGGTCATTCGCTGCTGCATCGAGCAGGCCGCGGACGCGGGGTATACGCTAGATGTTTCGTGCGGTTACTATGACAGGGATGCGGATGTTAAAATGGCGGAAGTCGTATTGCATTATCCTTATAAGATTCCTCTTCTTGGCATCACGGAGACAAAGAGTACAAGGGGAATCGCCAGATAGCAGTTGTTGCGTCAAGATTGGTAAATAGATTATGGGCTGTTTTGTTTGGTATCCGTGTTTATTCATTTATATGGTAAGAAGGTTCCAAGTTAATAACGTATAGCTTATTAGCTGTTTCGCTTGATATCATCAAAATGAATAAATATGCATAGCTGTTCTATCGGAAGTGATACAAAACTTT
>CAJTYI010000137.1 GCA_910584215.1 uncultured Roseburia sp.
AATCCACTTTCCGGTAAATAGGAAGACGACGCTGCAGAAAAAACCAAACAGCAGGCAGGAGAAAATTGTGCGCTGTACGGTTTTTCTAATATGCGCAGTGTTTCCCGTAGCCTGCGATTCAGAGATCGTGGGCAAGAGCAGCACCGACACGGAGTTGACTAGCACGGACGGCAGCATGATGACGGACATGGACATGCCGGTCAAAATGCCGTACACGCCGAGTGCCTCTGCATTTGAGTAGCCGAACATCCGCAGACGGTTGGGAATCATAATATTTTCCACACTCGAAAATAGATTTAATATCACACGGTTGAAGGTCAGAGGAAGCGCCATCTGCATCAGGTCGCGATAGTAGCGGCGGAGTGCGGGGGCGCCATTTCCGAATATATAGGCAGAACGCGCGGGCTGTCCGCTGCTCGTTCTGTTATTTTTCGGCAATTGAATCACGCTTAAGCAGATTAACATGCTGGCGCACTCACCGGCGACGATGCCCCATACCATAGCAGTAAACGGAAGAGGCATCTGTCGGCTCTGATAAATCTGATAGATCACATAGACGCAGAAAACCCGGGCGATCTGCTCAAAAAGCTGGGTGAGCGAAGGCACGGCTGTTTTTTTCAGACCGTAATAATAGCCGTTGATGCAGGAATGGATACTGCTTGGAAGAAAGGAAAGCGCCAGTACGGAGAGCAGCGGGGCACAGCGCGCGTCGCCGAGCCAGGCAACAGCAATAAAATCGGCCTGTTTCCAGACAAAAAGGCCGAGCAGGGCGGACAAAAAGAGAGATACCGACAATCCGGCCAGCAGGTAGTTTCGCGCGTCAACCGGGCGGTGTCTGCCGATTTCCATGGACACATACTTTGAGATTGAAGTCTGGATGCCGGCGGAGGTGACAGCAAAAGCGAGCGCTAAAACCGGTGTCAAAAGCTGATAAATTCCCAAACCTTCTGCACCAATTGTGCGTGAGAGGAATATTTTATAGAAGAAACCTATCACGCGGGTAAGGACCCCGGCGGCAGTTAAGAGCAGTGTGCCGGTAAGCAGCGCATTGCGTCCAAGAAAATTTTTCAGAGTAAATTTGTTTGGGGAGGGTTGGTTTGTCAAGTAAAACTCCTTCTTTCCTTTTGCGGGGAAATAGCTGCTGTCGGTTCATTATATGTGGGAAATGAGGAAAAAATGAATCAACAAATTTATTTGGATAATGCGGCTACCACACAGATGTCGGATGCGGTAAAGGCAGCTATGGAGCCTTATTTTCGGGAGAAATTCGGAAATGCATCCACGGGGTACCGTTATGGGGAGGAGGCAAAACAGGCGATCGAGGAGGCAAGGGAGTTGATCGCGGAGACACTCGAGGCAAAGCCCTCGGAAATCTTTTTTACTTCCGGCGGCACTGAGTCCGACAACTGGGCCGTCAAGGGAATCGCGGGCGCTTACCGGAATTTGGGCAGCCATCTGATAACTTGTAATATCGAGCACCATGCGGTACTTAATTCCTGTGCGTATCTGGAACGTCTGGGATACCGCGTCACCTATCTGCCGGTGGACGGATTCGGAAGAGTATCTCCCGAGGAAGTCAGGCAGGCGATTGCGCCGGATACCATTTTGGTTACGATCATGTTTGGAAACAACGAGGTGGGTACGATAGAGCCGATCTGGCAGATTGGAAAGATTGCGAAAAGCGAACAAATATTATTTCATACCGACGCGGTGCAGGCGTACGGCCAGGTGCCCATATCCGTGCGCTACTATCCGGTCGATCTGTTAAGCGCCAGCGCCCACAAATTTCACGGGCCGAAAGGCGTGGGTTTTTTGTATGTCAAAGAGGGTGTCGCCATCCCCTCCTTTATCAATGGCGGTTCCCAGGAATCCGGTTTGCGCGCCGGGACGGAGAATGTGCCGGGCATTGTAGGCATGGGAAAGGCGGCGGAGCTGGCGCATAAAAATATGCGCACGCGCATCAACCGGGAAATCAAGCTGCGCAATTATCTGATTGAAAAGGTTTTCCGCGAGATTCCCAGGGTGAAGCTTAACGGCCATCGGACGATGCGCCTGCCGGGCAATACGAACTTTTGTTTTGAGGGTATTGAGGGGGCGTCCCTGTTGATTTTGCTCGAGGAGGAGGGCATCTGTGCGTCCGGCGGTTCCGCCTGCAATACGGGAGAGAGCAGAACTTCCTATGTGATCGAAGCGCTCGGGACAGAAGAATCCTATGCTCCGGGAACCATCCGCCTTACGCTCTCCGGTGAGACGACCAGACAGGAAGTCGATCTAGCCGTGGATGCCATAAAACGGAATGTGGCTCTGCTGCGGGAGAGCGGCTGACACCTCTGCGATTTTTTCGATCGGGAGAGTATGCTGGAATTTCTGTACGGTAAGAAGCAATAAGAAAACGGTTCCGGAAATCTGTACCGCAACTGCGCTGTACAGGATGTTTCACGGAACCGTTTGAATTTATATTAATTGTCGCTCTCGTCACTCGAGGACATGGAGTATACCTGTCTCTTTCGCGCCATCTCGTCATTTTCCAGGTATTCATCGTAGGTCGAAACTTTATCGATGAAAGTGCCGTCCGGCAGAAATTCGATGATGCGGTTAGCCGTCGTCTGCACAACCTGATGGTCGCGGGAGGCGAAGAGGATGACCCCCGGGAACTTGATCAGACCGTTGTTTAAAGCGGTGATCGATTCCATGTCAAGGTGGTCGGTCGGCTCGTCTAAGATCAGGACATTGCTGCCCATAATCATCATACGGGAGAGGAGCACACGCACTTTCTCGCCGCCCGAGAGCACGCGCATTTTTTTGGTTCCGTCCTCGCCGGCAAACAGCATACGCCCCAGGAAACCGCGGACATAAGTGGCATCCTTGATCTCGGAGAACTGGGTGAGCCAGTCGACGATAATGAGGTCGGTATCAAAAATCTCGGTGTTGTCTTTAGGGAAATAGGACTGGCTGGTGGTGACGCCCCACTTATAACTTCCCGAATCCGGCTCCATCTCTCCAGTCAAAATCTTAAACAAGGTAGTTTTGGCAAACTCATTGCCGCCCACAAAGGCGATCTTGTCGTCATGGCCGACGATAAAGGAGACATTGTCCAATATTTTTACGCCGTCTATCGTTTTGCTGATGCCCTCCACGGTCAAAACTTCGTTGCCGATCTCGCGGTTTGGACGAAAGTCGATATAGGGGTACTTGCGGCTGGAAGGACGAATTTCTTCAAGCTGAATCTTTTCCAACGCGCGCTTTCTTGATGTTGCCTGTTTGGACTTGGAGGCGTTTGCGGAGAAGCGGGAGATAAATTCCTGCAGCTCCTTAATTTTTTCTTCTTTCTTTTTGTTGGCTTCTTTCATCTGCTTGACTAACAGCTGGCTCGACTCGTACCAGAAATCATAATTTCCGGCATAGAGCTGAATCTTGCCGTAGTCGATATCCGCGATGTTCGTGCAGACTTTATTGAGAAAATAGCGGTCGTGGGAAACCACGATTACGGTGTTTTCAAAGTTGATCAAAAACTCCTCGAGCCAGCTTATGGCGTCTAAGTCCAGGTGGTTGGTGGGCTCGTCGAGCAGTAGAATGTCGGGATTGCCAAACAGTGCCTGTGCAAGCAGAATCTTAACTTTTAATGCGCCGGGCATGTCTGCCATCACAGAAGCGTGTTCTTCCGTCGGGATGCCAAGACCGTTTAAAAGGGTAGCGGCGTCGGCTTCCGCATTCCATCCGTCCATGTCCGCAAACTCCGCCTCCAGCTCACTTGCGCGGATGCCGTCTTCGTCAGTGAAATCCTCTTTCATGTAGATGGCGTCCTTTTCTTTCATGATATCATAGAGACGTTTATTTCCCATGATAACCGTGTCTAACACGGTGAACTCATCATATTTAAAATGATCCTGTTGCAAAAACGACAGGCGCTCCCCGGTTGTGATAATGACTTCGCCGCTTGTCGGTTCCAGCTGACCAGACAAAATCTTCAAGAATGTGGACTTGCCGGCTCCGTTCGCGCCGATTAATCCGTAACAGCACCCCTGTGTGAACTTGATATTGACGTCCTCAAACAGTGCTTTTTTGCCGATTCGTAAAGTGACATTGCTTGCTTGTATCATTGCAAAACCCTCATATTTCTATATAGTATCGTTGTTTGTCCGGCGGGCCGCGTCATTGGATTTCGACAAAACAGAGCACCAGACAAATGAACAAAGTATACTTTGTTAGCTTTTATGAATGATATCATCAAAATGAATAAATATGCATATCTGTTCGATCGGAAGTGATATAAATTTTTTATATTCTCTGCGTATATGCGGCGTCCGGCAGACAGCATAGATGCAGGTGCTACTTGTCTTTTGACCCTCTGGAAAAGCGTCAGGGGTTCTTAGCATGCCGTTTGGGGCATCGGGTTGCGCGTCTTTTCAGCGTTGAACCACCTCGTAGTGTCTGTCCGTCCCGGTAAAG
>CAJTYI010000138.1 GCA_910584215.1 uncultured Roseburia sp.
AATTCGGAGAGCTTCTTCACCATCTCCCCATAGACAAATTGCTCAAACTCCGCCGTCCGCAACGTCCGCAGCCCTCACAGCTTTTGTTGTCCGCCCGCTTGGAACACCGAAGATACTGCGTCCCTGCCGGGTTGCCCACGCTCATTAAGGCATATGTAACCTCCATTTCGGTATTGGTGGAAAGGGACAGATCGAAATGGAGGAGGCGGGGAACGGCACCCAGGAGCGCCGCACCGGACTTCTGGACACTGTGGAGCTGTTGACAAAGTCGGTTTTCTAAAAATGTACTCCACAAAAGTTTTGAAATGTGGATGTTTCTCTGTGATACCGTCATAATCGGGACACAAAAATTTGCTCAATTTTTCAGAACTGGACTTTGTCAACAGGTCCACTGTGACCAGAAGTGAGGGGATATAAAAACATCCGCACAGCGCAAGGCCATACGGACGTGTCGGGGCGACAGGATATTACAATTTTCGCAGTTGCGGTCAGGGCTACCCTTTAGAGGGGGAGGGCTTTTTTTGACAGCAAACTACGAGAAAAGGACATGACAATACCTCCCGGATACCGCCGTGTCCTCAAAAATGGGCGACTTTAACACGCCCTCCGTTTTCCATTTTTTCAAAAGAAAGCGGCGGCTTGAAATTTGTTATTTCAAAACCGCCGCTGGGCTGCTTGTATTTTGTTCAGGCGTGTAGATACCAACCGCCGAACAACGGTTTTTGTTTTTTATCAGGGAATTTTCAAATCAAATTCATTTTTTAATCAAAGCTGTTTCCCATCAAAAAGTATCGTTGCAAACCAAAGGCCAATGATTGTAATAGCAATAGAAATGACGGTTGGCATTAAAAATTCTGATACAGAAGCTGCGCCGGAGATCAAATCCACGTTCTTTGATGTCAAAAGGAACGGATTGAATCTAGCCAGTGGATCAACGATCCCCAGCAGGGATATAACTGCTACAATGCCACCAGTAAAAAGGATACTGGTGAAAGTCTGTTTGAAAATAACGCAGCCAAGGAGTAGGATGCTTAGGTACAAAAAGCCAATCAGCCACAGATAAAACGCAGCGGTAAAGACATGGGAAAGCATTGTACCGGGCCATAAATAGGCCGTATAGCAGTAGGTCGCAATAAATCCGGCCCAGTAGCAGGCTGTCATAAGGATAGCCGCCACGGTATATTTTGCAAAGATGACCGCCCGGCGCGGCAGGCCCTTTGTTACCAGCAGTACCAAAGTACCCTTGGAATATTCACTAGACATACAACTGCCAAACAGGATAATAAACGCACTGAACCCAACGCCGGAGATGTTCTTATAAAACTGCTCCCACGCATCCAGAGCAACAGGGGCCGACCCCATCTGCATATCCGCCGCCACCGCAGAGAGGATTTCCGGCATAAACTTGGCAAGGAAAGGACTGGCCAGCCCAAAAATTAGAAAAACAGCGAACAGGATAAGAAAGCGGTAGTTTTTCATGTTTTCAGTCAGTTCTTTCTTCAAAAAAGCAGCATAGCCGTTCATTTTATCACCTCCAAAAACAGGCTTTCAAGGGACGGCTCCATAATCTCGATTTTGATAGGGCATAGCGCCGTCTCCGCTAAAACATGGAATACCGTATGCTGGACCTTTTCCATCTCCTGGCTGTGCAGTATAATTTCTTTCCCGTTTGCCTCCGCTGTGTCCAGCAAAGGCTGTATCGCCTCTTGGCTTTTGAAGGTATGCAAGGCATCATCCGTGGGAAATTCCAGGAGTAGACTTTCGTGACCATGAAGGGCTTTTATTTCCGAAAGCGTTCCCCCGACAACGATTTTTCCCTGGTTGAGCAGGGCCGCATGGTCGCAGATTCGCTCCACATCAGACAAAATGTGCGTGGAAAACAAGACCGTTGTTGTGCTGCTGATTTTGCGAAGAATATCCAGGATTTCTTTTCTACCCACCGGGTCAAGGGCGCTGGTTGGCTCGTCACAAATCAACAGCTTGGGCCGGGTGAGTAAAGCCTGCGCGATTCCCAGCCGCTGCTTCATGCCACGCGAAAAGCCGCCAATCGTCTTTTTGACGTTTCCCAGACCCACCAGAGAAAGAAGTTCCTCACCCCTTTGATATGTTTCCGCCTTTGACAGTCCAATAATTTCCCCACATAACGCAAGGTATCTGATCGGGGTCATGTAATCGTAAAACTCCGGGACATCTGGCAAATAGCCAATATACTGATTTGTTTTCGTCTGCCCAAAGTGAACAGGCTCATTGCAGACAATAATCTCCCCTTGATTGGGCCGCAGCAAGCCGAGTACCATTTTCATGGTCGTTGTTTTTCCGGCTCCGTTTTGGCCGATGAAGCCGAAAACACTTCCCTCCGGTACGGTCATATTCAAATTGTCAATGATTTTCTGCCCGCCGAAGGCTTTTGACAAGCCCTGTATTGTCAGTACATTCATTGTTCCTCACCCCTCCCAATAACAAAGTAAGTGATCGGGCCAATGAGCAGGAACACGACAACCACGACTAGCCAAAACGCCTTGTTGCCAAACCGATAATGTGGATGCCGCAGCACATGAAGCGCCGCAACCACAGCAAGAACAGCATCCAGCACTAAAATTGGAATGAGCAACGGCAGCATTTCCAATAAAGCGTCCATTTGTAAATACCTCCCATAAATGATTTGATTGTGGATACTCGCATATCCAAAAGGAACCTCCTTTATATTTCCCTATCGGTTATATTACCATAGTGGAAATATAAAATCAAGAGGTTGGAGCAGGTGATTGACTTTTTATTTTCATCATGGTAATATTCCCAGGGGAAGGAGCGTGTTCTTCATGGATAAGCAGCACCTGAATCTTAAAATTATGGAATGTGTTTCAAATCCAATCAAGTGCCGGTTGCTGATCGAGATATTGAAAAGCGGGGAGACAACTGCAAAACTACTCGCTGAAAAGTGTATGGATATTCCCCAAACTACACTATATCGAAACTTAAAGCGTATGACCGAAGATGGGGTTCTCAAAGTGGTAAGTGAAACGCAGATTAGAGGAACCGTTGAAAAGACGTATGCTGCGACCTTTGATCTGAATGACGCCAATGCGATGATTGGTGAAAACTCAGGGAAAATGTATATGCAGATGTTTTTGCAGTACATTTTGACCTTTGCGAAACAATTCCAGACTTATTGTGATAGTCCGGGTATTGATATTAAGAATGATAAATCAGGCTTTTCGCTGTCCTATGTTTATCTTACAGATGAAGAACTGGAAAATACCGTTGCCGCCATTTCAAAAATTTTGACCCCGCTCCAAAATAATAATCCTGCTCCTGATCGGAAATTGCGGACAATCGGAGTGATTATTTCTCCAGATCAGCTCAATACGAAGTAAAGTACTGCTAAAATACCATTATTATAGAGACTACCGCAAAGAGCACCAAAAAAGTGCCGTCCCCGCTTTGGGTGCAGTTTCTGGGGTGGAGAAACCGGCAAGCAGGGCATGATGGTCCCATCATGCCAAAAATGGACGCCCCGCCTCCCGGCGAGGCGTCCATTTTGCTTGTTGAGGGCAGCGCCCCCAAACCCCTTTGAACAGCTCCATTCTGGAGCTGGCTGCGCGTCCCTGGCGGGACGCTTGATGTGGGCCGCTGGCCCACAGAAGATGAGCGGAACATCAGCGTTCCTCCTGACGCTCCGTTTCTTTGTCTGGCTCCGCTCCGCCATAGCCCATTAAGCGGTCCACATTGGCACGGACCGTCAGCAGCTCCTTCATCTCATCCCGCGCCCTGCGGTAATCAGCATAGGCGGATTTTTTCTCGGCCAGAAGCGCGGCATACTCCGCTTGCAGTCTCTTGACCGTGGGGAGTTTTTTCAGCCCCAGCCCGTCAAACGCTTTCTTTGCCGCCTGATGCAGCAGTATCTCGCTCTCATGCTCGGCCTTGAATTTTTTCGAGTACCCGGCCTTGCGGTAGGCCACATACACATCGCGGGTCTTGGAGTAGTTGATGATGTGCGTTTTCAACACGGCGATCTCGGCCATGCGCCGCTCCGCCGCCTTGATTTTTTCGGACAGGCCGTTGTAACGCTCGGTGGCCGCAGCCGCTTTTGCCGCGAGGTCGGCGTAGTCCAACAGTCCATGCTCCGTCAGATAATTCATGGTCTGCGCCATCTGTTTTAAGTTGAACACGCTGGCCCACCGCGCATAGCCCGCGCCCTTCCCAGCCTGGAGTTTGGCCTGGATGTCCACCAGCAGATTCACCGTCGGGGGATCTGCCCGGTGGATATTTTTCGCGCCGGAGGTGTGCGCCCGCTTCCCGGCCAGAACATCCAGCAGGGCGGCAATATCGTACTCCGGCCCCAAGCTGTCCCCATCCAGCCGGACAAAATTCTTCTGTCCCGGCGCTCTCAGCCGGATAGCTTTCC
>CAJTYI010000139.1 GCA_910584215.1 uncultured Roseburia sp.
TTTCCGATCTCGGTGATAGAAAGGCTGGAAGTGTTAGAAGCGAAGATGCACTCCGGTTTCGCAATTTTATCAAGCTCCTGGAATGTCGTCTTCTTTACGCCCATATCCTCAAATGCCGCCTCTACGATCAAATCACAGTCTGCACAAAGATCCTCTTTTAAGCCAGCCTGAATCTTAGATAAGATCGCGTCAACCGCCTCCTGTGTCATCTTGCCTTTTTCTACAAGGCGAGCATAGCCTTTTGCAATCTTGTCTTTTCCACCGTCAGCCCACTCCTGCTTGATATCACAAAGCGCTACCTCGTAGCCGTCTACCTGCGCAAATGCTTTTGCGATACCCTGACCCATGGTTCCTGCTCCAATAACACCAACTTTCATGTTAGTCCCTCCTGAATATAAATTAGTAATATATTTGATAGTTATATGATAGAAATTTCTTGCGATTTAAATACTTTTCCATCTGCGCGCTGCGGATACCGCCGGCAGATGGAAAAGACTGTTGATGATGGTAAAGCAATGCCTGTTTGTACTTAACACCTGCCCTTAGTTGTATTTCTCAACGATCGTCGAGCAGCCCATGCCGCCGCCGATACAAAGAGTTGCAAGACCTCTGTTTGCGCCTCTCTTCTGCATCTCATGCAATAAGGTGACAAGGATACGGCATCCGGAAGCTCCTACCGGATGGCCGAGCGCGATTGCACCGCCGTTTACGTTTACTTTTGACATATCGAAATCGAGATCTCTTGCCACTGCGAGAGACTGTGCTGCAAACGCCTCGTTTGCCTCGATCAGATCCATATCATTGATGGTAAGGCCGGTTCTCTCCAATACTTTTCTGGTGGAAGCGACAGGTCCTACGCCCATGATCTCCGGCTCAACACCGCCGAGAGCGCCGGCAACCCAGGTAGCCATCGGCACAACGCCGAGCTCTTTTGCTTTCTCCTCGCTCATGACAACGATAGCGGCAGCGCCGTCGTTGATACCGGAAGCGTTACCTGCTGTCACAAGTCCGCCTTCTTTGCCGGAGCAGCATTTTAATTTTGACAGAGACTCCGCTGTAGTGCCGGCACGCGGACCCTCGTCCGTCACAAAGTCAACCATCTCTTTCTTTACTTTGATCGGTACTGGTACGATCTCGTCCTTAAACTTGCCCTCTGCGATCGCTTGCTCACATTTCTGCTGGCTGTTTGCGGAGAACTCGTCCAACTCTTCCCTGGTAAGACCATATTTATCACATACGTTTTCCGCTGTAATCATCATATGATAATGGTTAAATGCGTCTGTCAATGCATCGTTTACCATTGTATCAATGATGGTCGCGTTGTTCATACGATATCCAAAACGAGCTTTTGTCATAGCATAAGGCGCCATAGACATGTTCTCCATACCGCCTGCGACAACGATATCTGCCTGACCTGCCAAAATCTGAGCAGCCGCCTCGTTGACACACTTCAGACCGGAACCACAGACAACATTTAACGTTACGGCCGGTACTTCGATCGGCAAACCTGCTTTGATGGAAGCCTGGCGTGCAACGTTCTGTCCCTGTGCGGCCTGAATAACGCATCCCATCAACACTTCGTCAACCATCTCCGGCTTCACGCCAGCACGGTTTAACGCCTCTTTGATCACAATTGCTCCAAGATCCGCAACCGGAGTATTGCTTAACGCTCCACCCATTTTACCGATTGCTGTACGACATGCACCTGCTAAAACTACTTTCTTTGCCATTTTCTCGTCTCCTTTTTTTATATTTGTGAAATAATGCTGTTAAATTTTTAACAATCTTCTGCAAAAAAAATAAAACCCGGCCGCTATCGCCAAAATTTATTTTTCTTACCTCAAAGCTTCTGATTGTCAGTATTTAACGCATATTTTACAATGTCTCAATACTGCTTTATGCTACCACATTTCTACTTTAATTGCAATAGTTTTATTCTTTTTTCATATATAGACATGTGAAATATGGCGCTTTATTTGGTTAAATTTACCGAACAGGTGTGTGCGGCGTCCCCGCATGTCCGCCGCACGGTTACAATTACCGCCAATTCTCGTCAGTAAAACACATGATTGCCGATGACAATGCCCGAGATAATGCCGTTATTCACGCGAAAATAAAGACAACTTAACGTGATGTTACCGTTAAGCACCTCCTGCGCCGCCTGCATACAACTGTCGCTGACGCCCGCTTGCAGCCGATAGGCCAGCCTGCCGCTGGCAACCGGGGAAAACTGGCCGCTCTGATAGATCACGCCGGACACCGTATTCGGAAAATAGGAGCTCTTCACCCGGTTCATAATGACGCTTCCCACCGCCAGCTTGCCCTCGTAGGACTCTGCCCCTGCTTCACATTCTATGATCGCTCCCAGCAAATATGCATCACTTTCTGCCGGAGTGTAGCTGACGCCGGCGAGATTTTCCTTCTCCTGCTCTTTGATCGCCTTTAACCGCGCGGCATCCTCTTTTGCCTTTTTTATCTCAAGTTCTTTCTCATAGGCTTCCATCTTGGCAAGCTTTGCCGAAATATCTTCCACATCGGATTTTGCGTCCGCAAGCTGCGCGTCCGAGAGCCAAAGATTGTTCTGCGTAGAACGTATCAGGCCGTCCACAGAATCCTTTTTTTCTTTCATCTGCGCCTCTGTGGCGACAAGCTCGTCCAATTGCGTCTCTAACTGCCGCTTATTTGCCGCAATCTGCTCTTTTTGCTCTACATACTCTTCTAACAGCCTGCGGTCATAACTGTTTAATTCCATAATATAGGCGGCACGGTTCAAAAAATCCGTAAACGAGCCGCCCTCCATAAGGCTTTCCCAATCCGAGGAAAGACTGTTCTCATACATATACTGGATGCGGACTTTCATAGCGTCGTACTGCTTTTGCTGCGCCTTACCCGCCTCCTCAAGCTGACGTCTGGCCTCCTCAATCTGCTGCGTCTGCGCGGCGATCGACTGTTCTAATTCGTTGATCGTTCCGGTCAGCTCCGTCATTTTGCGGTTTAGACCGTCGAGCTGACTCTCGAGCCCCTCTTTCTCCTGCTCAATATCATCCACCAGATCCTGCGCTTCCTCCCTGCGGTCTTTCAAATCATTAATCTGGTCTTTTGCCTTGTCAATATCCTTTTGTGTTGTCCGGGCAAAGGTAGTCGTAACCGTAAGACACAACAGCAAAAAAAACGCCGAACCTATCTTTTTCCAAAATCTGCCTCTCATTTGTCTGACTCCTTTTGTCAATCCTCGCCTGTATATTTCTAATTAGATTCAATTATAGCACAGCCCTATTCCGAACGCAAGTTCGTTTTTATCCTGTTTACACGGTAAACAACAAAAATTCTATTGACAAATGTGTGTATTGATTGTATATATGTTTATATACAGTTAATGCACGCAAAGGACGGTGGCAGAGCATATGATCGAATTGAAACATCTTACCAAGCAATGGGACAGTTTTACTTTGCATGATCTCTCGGTGCAGCTTGCGACCGGCTATATAATCGGCCTGATCGGTCCAAACGGCTCCGGCAAGACAACGCTTTTGCGGCTGCTGCTGGGACTATATCAGCCCACGGCAGGAGAAATAACCATAGAGGGAAAAAGTTATGACAGCGAGGAATGTAAGCTTCACAACATGCTCGGTTTTGTCTTACAGGAACGCTTATTCGACGACAATTTTTCTTTACAGGAAAATGCCGATCTTTATGGCAGTTACTACAGCCGCTACGAACGAGAAACGTTCCGTTCCTACTGTAAACGGTTTGGACTAAATCCGCTTTGCCGCTACCGGGCGCTTTCCAAAGGGGAAGAACTCAAATTTCAATTTGCATTTGCGCTCTCCCATCACCCTGTATGGCTGCTTCTCGATGAACCGACGGGCAACTTTGACCCGGAATTTCGCAGTGAATTTCTTCGCCTTCTGAAAGCGTTTGTCGCCGATGAAAACCACGGTATTCTCCTGGCGACTCACCTGACCGATGATCTCGACCGGCTCGCCGACTATATCTTATATTTGGAACAGGGAAAATTGCTGCTTTCTATGGACGTGGAGGAGATGCGGCAAGCTTACCGCCTAGTAGCCGGGGAAACTTACAAGGTCAGATTGCTGCCGGAAGAAAATGTGGTTTTGCGGCAGGAGGATGAATTTGGCGCCAAAGCGCTGGTGCGCCACAGAGCTTATATGCAGTATGACAAAGCGCTCCATGTCGCTTCGCCGCGCATTGAGGAGCTCATGTATTTTATGGCCAAACGCAAAAAAACGCTCTAGTGTCTTGTCTCGTTGATATTTAGCGAAATCGCGCAGGATATTTGTTCATCTGCAAGGCGGATTTGCGACGGCGTAGCGGTGGCTACGGCTAGAAAATCTAA
>CAJTYI010000140.1 GCA_910584215.1 uncultured Roseburia sp.
CTAGTGTACTGACCCGTTCATTTTCAGCTAAATGACGCAGAATGAATTTTCAGTCTACAAGGCGGCTGAATGAGGCGATGCGGTGGAATGAGAGGAATTATGAATCGAAAAATTTGGAGAGATTATTGGAAGATCTGGCGTTTTCGCCAGATGAAGGCGTCCTGGAAAGAACATAATTTTTTTACCGAGCTATGGAGCATGGTTTACCTGCTTTTTGTCTTGCCCTGCTTTTGGTTAAAAGCGATGCAAACGGCATGCCCAATTTATTATAGTTATCTCATACCGGCGTTATGGGGACTTTTCACTGCCCGCAGGATACCGTTTGGCCTTTCCAAAATCACCTATCTCGTCCCTATGTCGGCGGCTGACAGAAAGCATTATCTGATTGGCATGTACTGGCTAAAGGTAGCTGTTCCGCTCGCTTTTTCTCTCATCGCCATGCTGACTGTTACGTTCTTTTCGCTGATGGACTGGTATGAATTCTTTTTTGGTATTTTCATGCAGCTGCTTTTGTCCATGGTAATGCAGTTGACGGCTGACCGCCTGCCCGCGGAACAAAAAAAAGGAACCTTAACCCATGTCGGCGCCTGGTCTGTTGTCGCCATATGTTTCGGATTTATTTTTTTGGCAACAGCACCGTTGTGGATTGTCATCGGCAAAGTAAAACCTGCTGATTACCGGTGGGGATTTGCCGGCATTCTATGCTGCCAGGCGCTGTTGACGCTCAAATGTATGCGTAATTATGGGGCATTATTGGAAAACAACATGTTTTACGAAAGTCGCACAAAACGACTGACGCAGAGAGGTCGAAATGATTAAAATTATTATACAGCCACAGGGAACACTTGCCATATACGAGCAGATCGTCTATCAGCTAAAAAACGCGATCATTCAGGGAGGACTTGTCGCAGGCGAAGCGCTTCCCTCCATCCGCGTCCTCGCGGGAGAATTGCAGGTCAGCGTGATTACAACAAAGCGCGCCTACGAAGAACTGGAAAAAGAAGGGTTGATTCGTTCCGTCGCCGGCAAGGGTTTCTATGTCTGCGAAAACAATACCGACTATCTGCGTGAAAAACAGCTGATGATGTTGGAAAATCGCTTGTCAGAAATAATTGAGGAGGCAAAAGGAGCCGGACTGGACTGCGAGGAGCTGGTGGAAATGGTGTGTACGTTGTTTGGAGCATAAAATTAAGTTCTCTTGCGGTCCTCAAACAGAAACGTTCTCGGAAATAGGAGATTAGAATGGAACAGGAATTATTAAAGCTAGAGCATGTATCGGGAAAGAAAAGCAAAGGGTTTGTGCTGTCGGATATCAGTTTTTCCCTGCCGGCGGGCTATATCATGGGAATCGCGGGAAAGAACGGCGCGGGAAAAACCACTCTGATCGACTATATCATAAATCCGGCCAAACAATATACCGGCAGTATGACACTGCTGGGGGAAGAGATTCATGACAATTCCCCGTTCATGAGAAATAAAATTGGTTTGGTCTCCGACAACAATCCTTTTTTTCTGGAGCGGTCCGCAAAACAGAACGCCAAACTCACAGGCGGCCTCTATGACAATTGGGATATGCAGCTATTTTTTGAGGCAATGGACCGCATGGAGCTCTCACCGTCAAAAGTGGTCGGAAAGATGTCGCGCGGAGAACGGATGCGTTTTCAGATGGCCTATGCCATGGCGCATCAACCGGTATTATACCTGCTCGACGAAGTGACGGCGGGCATGGATCCTGTCTTTCGCATCGATTTCTTCCGGGTGCTGCAGCAAGTGATCGCAGCGGAACAGGCATCGGTGTTAATGACAAGCCATATCGAAGAGGAACTGAGCCGAAAAATGGACTACGTCGGCGTGCTGGAACATGGAAGACTGATCTCGTTTGGTGCGCAGACCGGTTAATGCACAAAATGGGCAGGCAGAAACGCAAACGCGAGACAGAAAGGAGCGGGAATCATATGATCAGCATCAGGGAAGAACTGTCACAGGAAAAGAAAAAGCAGAGAGAAAAAATCAGAGAATTTGAGCGGTTGCAGTTATCCTATCAGACAAACGGTATACCGCCGCAGACGGCCGGCTGGCTGGGCTATTTGTTCTGTGTTCTGCCGTCCCTCTATCCGGCCCAGGCATTTGGCGAGGATAAAAGCATGTCGACAGTCATTTTCATGTTGTATCTATGGGTAATACTGGGCACCCAGTATTACCTGGCGCCTTATATGCAGGTCAAAGAGCAGAAAAAAAACGTCTCCGTGCTGCAAAAACTCAAATATCTCCCGGTCGATATCAGGGAAGTAAAGATCGTATGGATGGGTTATCTGCTGCAATATGTAAAGAGAATCTTCGTGATTGCGCTGATATCGCAGTTATCTCTGTCTCTTTTATTCTACCATGAAATCACGGGCTGGAATCTGCTGCAAGTTTTGACTATCGCAGCGCTGCCCCTGCTTTTCCATGGACTGACCATCCTTTGCTTTCATTGAAACGGAATAAAAACTTTGCAGCCAGCGGCGATTCGTTACAGTTTTCTTGAGTTTTTCTCATTTCTGATTGTATTTATTTTCATATTATGTTATCATAAATGGTAGATAAAAGTGCCCAAAGCAGGGCTGCGGATACGACGGATATACAGGTTCCTGCCGCATCCGTATAATACGGAGGTGTTGCATTATGCAATTTGTGAAAACAGCGGATTTGATGCCTGGCATGCGTCTGGCAAAACCTATCTATAATAAAATGGGTGTCTTACTGTATGAGCGCGATACAAAGCTCACCATACAAGGTATCAACAGTATTGAGAATTTCGGACTAATCGGCATCTTTATTTTGGAGCCGGCAGAGCCACTGCCGCCGCTTTCAAAAGAGGATATCGAGTTTGAGCAGTTTCAGACCATCTATATGTTCAAGTTAAAAGAGAACATGGATGCGATTCAAAAGGGACAGATGCCGGAAACTTTGATGGAACTCGTCGCGAATATCCAGTCTCGTTACGGCTCCTTAGACCACAAGGTAAACTTTATACAGACTCTGCGCAGTTCTGCCGACCTTGTCTACAAGCACTCCATCAGTGTGGCTATCCTTACCACCATGATAGCAAAGCGTTTACATATCAAGCCTTTGGAAAGTTCCGCACTCACCACCGCAGCACTCCTCTACAAATTTGGCTATCTCTATATTCCGCAGGCGATTCTGGACAAAGGAACTGATCTGGCACAGAGCGATCTCGACTTTATGCAGTTAAACATGGAACGCGGATATGAAACACTGCGCCCTGCCTTTGAAGAATCCAATCTGCCCAAGCTTTCTCTGGAAATTATACAACAGTCTATCTTTGCCAAGAGCAGCAAGCAGACCTTAAAGCCCCCCGCACAGGGCATCAAAATTATGCTCGATATCTTAAAAGTAGCGGAGCGCTTTGACCAGATGACTGCCATGAATATTGACAAACCGCCCGTCTCCGAGCTGTCCGCCATGGGCTATCTGCGCGCGCATCGCGCACTGTATAATCCAAGAGTCGTCGGCGCGCTCGGCGAATGTATCAATATACTGCCGACCGGCGCATGTGTCGATCTCTCCGATGGAGAAAAAGCACTCGTTCTCGTGGACAATGCGGCAGATTTTTCTCATCCTATGATATTAAAGTTCTCCGACAATAAGATCTATGATCTAAGTGATCCGGCAATCGCGCAGAATCTGTGGGTTACGGATATTATGAAGACAATGGATAACCGCATCGCCATCGATGAAGAGACGCTCAAGCAGTTTAAGGGCGACAAATATATTATGAACACCACGACCAAGTTCCACAAAAAAAAGCTGGAGCTGGCTTCTAAAGAATCCAAAAAAGCGAAGCCCGCAGCAAACGCTGGCGCTGCGCCCACTCCCAATGCAGCAGCGGCCGGCTCTGCACCCGCTCCCGCGGCAAATGCCGCCCCAAAGCGCATGAAACTTCGGTAGTCTGGTTGCAGATACCGTTTGGCGGCAGGACATCATACGTCCTGCCGCCTTTCATATTATCATTTGCCAAAAAGTATGGGGTATGAGCTTGGAAACTTTATACCATATAGATGAATAAATATACATAGTGTTTGATCGGAAGTGATATAAAATATATATATTCTTAGCGTAAATGCGGCGTCCGGCAGACAGCAAGCTGCAGGCGCTGCTTGTCTTTTGACCCTCCGGAAAAACGTCAGGGGTTCTCGCATGCCGTTTG
>CAJTYI010000141.1 GCA_910584215.1 uncultured Roseburia sp.
AGATCAGCCAGACAATATAGGCCCCGCGCTCCATCATGCGGGTCTGATATACAAATGAGAGCATGACCGCCACATAAAATACGCCAAAAAACGCTGCCAGCATCTGCTCGGTGCGGTATTTGGGATAAGTAAACACGTAGACAAACATCATCCCCATCAAAAGAGCCATCACAAACACCATCTGATCTTCTACCAACGAAAACCGCAGACTGATATAATAGAACGCTGCCGCCAGATACCCCAGAATGCCCGGTATCGCTTTCTCTATGTGAAAAATACGATACAGCTCAAACAGTGCAATCCAGGAGATGATAAGTGTAGATGCAAGCAGCAGATCACCTCCGATGATCACCAGAAAAAGCGCCGCTATGACCAAAATGATACCGCTCAACAACCTTGTCTTAAACATAGGATACCCCCTACTTCGTCAATCCGCCATATCTGCGGTCTCTATTATTATACGCCTCGATTGCCCTTTCCAATTCCTCCTTGTGAAAATCCGGCCAGGGCACTTCCGTAAAATAAAATTCGCTGTAGGCAAGCTGCCACAATAAAAAATTGGACAGCCGCTGTTCCCCGCTGGTGCGAATCAGCAGGTCCGGGTCCGGGATATCGGCCGTATCCAGATAAGCGGCAAAGGTATGTTCCGTCAGCTCTTCCTCCGAGAATTTCCCATCCGCAAGATCACGATACATCCGACGCAAGGCACGCATCATTTCATCCCGGCTGCCATAATTGATGGCGATCTGCAGATTCAAGCCGTCGTTGTCTCTGGATGCTTCCTCAAGCTGCGCAATCTTTTGGCGAAAATTGTCGCTCAGACGGCCGGTATCTCCGATGACGCGCACGCGCATATTGTTGCGGTCCGCAGTCTTGATACAGTTCTTTAAGTAACTCTCCAACAATTTCATAAGCGCCGCCACTTCCCCGTCCGGCCGATTCCAGTTTTCCGTAGAAAATGCGTACATCGTCAAATATTTGATTCCCAGCTCATTGGCGGCACGGCATACGGTCTCTACATTTTTGGCGCCGATAGTGTGCCCGTAATTGCGCGGCATCCCCTTGCTCTTTGCCCAGCGCCCGTTTCCGTCTAAAATTATCGCAACATGTTGTGGAATATTCATAAATTTCCTCATTTCTGCATGTGAAAATGAGGACACGAAACGGGTCATGTCCTCAAAACTCTGCTCTCTTTTAAACTGTCATGATTTCCTTGGACTTGGCATCAATTGCCTTATCAACATCACTGATATACTTATCCGTCATCTTCTGCACCTTATCCTCCAGCTCCTTGATCTCGTCCTCGGAGACATCCTGGGATTTGGATAATTTCTTAAAGGAATCATTGGCATCGCGCCTGATATTGCGGATGGCAACTTTCGCATTTTCGCCTTTCTTCTTGATATCCTTTACCAGCTCCTTACGCCTCTCCTCGGTCAGCTCCGGGAATACCAGGCGGATGACCTTGCCGTCGTTTGTCGGATTGATGCCCAAATCGGAAGTGAGAATAGCTCGCTCGATCTCTTTGACCATGGAAGCTTCCCACGGCTGTATCTGAATCATTCTCGGCTCCGGTATATTGACATTCGCCACCTGCTGTATCGCCGTTGGCGTACCATAATAATCCACCCGCAGGCGGTCGAGGATATGCGGATTTGCACGGCCGGCGCGAACGCTTCCCAACTCCTCCGACAAATTATTCATCGTTTTCTGCATTTTCTCGTCATATTGTGCGATTCTCTCGTCCATCCGTTCTACCATACCTTTCTGTCTTTTTAACCATCCGACAGTTTGGTTCCCCACTCTGTCTCCCTATTGTTGCAGAAGTTCTTCTCATCCGATTGTCACTTCGGTTCCGTTAAATGTTCCGGTCATTGCCTTGATAATACTGTCTTTCTCATTCAGTCCAAACACAAACATCGGCATCTTATTCTCCATACAGAGAATCGAAGCTGTCAGATCTACCACCGCCAGCTTTTGGTCGATCACCTCCTGAATGGAGATCTTGTCATATTTGACTGCACAAGCATTGAGATTGGGATCGCTGTCATACACACCGTCTATATTCTTGGCAAGATAAATACCCTCCGCCTCCATCTCAATGGCGCGCAGAACAATGCCCGTGTCCGTGGAAAAATACGGGTGGCCGGTACCTCCGGCAAAAAAGACCACCATTCCTTCCTCAAAACAGCGATTGACGGCATCTTTGGAAAACAGCTGTGTCATACTGCCACAGGAAAACGGCGTAAAAATCGCGGTCTTGATACCGACGGAGCGAAAAATCTCCGACACATAAATGCAGTTCATCACGGTGGCTAACATACCGATCTGATCTGCCTTTGTGCGGTCTATGGTTTCACTGGTCCTGCCGCGCCAGAAGTTGCCGCCGCCGATTACAATGCCAATCTGCATCCCACCGTCGACAATCTGTTTTACCTGCGCCGCAACCTCCGTCACTGTCGGTTCGTCAAAACCTGTGTGCTTTTCCCCCGCAAGCGCTTCCCCGCTCAGTTTCAGGAATACACGCTTCATATATTATTCGTTTCCTTTCTTGTCGGCAAATACGCTCTCGATATCCCTGTCGGAGTAGCTCTGAGAACAGAAACCTTCGATCACAGCTCCATTGTTAATCTGTACGGAGCGGGACTTGATATTACCCATCACAACGGCAGAGGTGTCCACAACAACCGGCCCCTGTACATCAATGTCGCCCTTTATCGCTCCCGCAATCACAGCGGAAGATGCCGTCACATTACCTACGATCACGGAACCGAGACCGATCTTTACCGTTCCGCTGCTCACAACTTCGCCCTCGATTTTTGCGGAATCAGCAAAAAACTCGGATGCATTGCTGTTGCCGTTCACTACGCCCGTCACGGTCAGTTTGCCCTGGCATCCAACGCTTCCCTCTACTTGTCCGCGGATGTCCAAGGAACCGTTAGAAATTACATCACCTTTGATGATCGTTCCCTCGGTGATGATCGTCGTCTCCTCCAACGCCGCTGCGTCCTGTTTCATATTTGGTGTCATATCTGCCATCTTTCTCTCCTCCATAATTGGTTTTCTCGTATTCTGCACAGTCTGCGCCGGTCTGACCGGCTCTGCCACTGTTCTTGCAACCGGTTCCACCGCCGGCATGGGTTCCGGCTCTGCCACCGGCACGGGTTCCGGCACTACCAATTCCGGCTCACGGACAGGCTCTGCCACCGGCACGGGCGTCACTGGTCTTTGTACGGGTTCCGGCCTCACTGGTCTTTGCACGGGTTCCGGTACAACCGGCTCCGGCTCCGCCACTACCTCATCAAACATAGGCTCCGCAATCGGTTCAGCTATAGGCTGTGAAAAAGCTTTCTGCTCCCGCTCCGCCTCCTGTTTTGTCACCTGCTCCAATAATCCGTCCAGCTTAGAGAGCTCAGATTCCACATCGACCTCGCTCTCCAAAGTATTTACTACCATATCATCGGTCTGCAAACCGTCAAACTGCTCCGCTTCTCCCGGCATCAACTCATTGACCGCCTGTGAAAAATCGTCCTTAAAATCTTTAAAAAATCCCATGTTTTATCCTCCATTTTGTTCTTTATTGTTCCACACTGTCCGCTTTCACATACTGAATCACAGAAGCATTTTCATCTATCGCCAAGATTTGCGTATTCATCCCCTGCAAAGCCTCTATCAAGGGTCCCAGCATTTCCACCGTTGTCTGTTTATCTGACGCATCGTGCAACAATACTACCGATGTTTTATATTTTACTACATCTTCCGTCACGTTTGCAATCATTTCTTCGGCGGTGTATGCGTTCGCCGCCGCGTCCCCCGCCGAGACATTCCAATCGCAGTATATGACCCCCTGCGTGTTGAGAAAATGTATAAAATTGGCCATCGGAACGTTGCTGATCTGATTACTGCTCCCACCCGGAAAGCGGTAATACTGACTTTTGACCCCCGTCACTTCATATAAATAATCCTGCAAGGCGTGAAAATCCGCTTCAAACGCCTCCTGGGACTGATACAAAAGACTGTACTTATTGGAATAGGAGTGCATCCCGAGGGTATGTCCCTGCTCGGCAATGTCCCGCATCAGTTGATACCCTGTCTCGTCCGACTGCCCGGTCACAAAAAATGTGGCTTTTACACCCTCCTCCTCCAAAATCTCCAAAATCCGGGAGGTATTGGAAGAAGGTCCGCCG
>CAJTYI010000142.1 GCA_910584215.1 uncultured Roseburia sp.
TCGATATACTGATAAGAAAAACGATATAACTTTTGAAAGGAGCTATTTGCATATTTATTCATTTGTATGTTATAAAGTTTACTAGCTAATAACCGATACGTTTTGTTTCCATAATATATAGAATAAGTGCAGACTATGCTGCACAAGTGTTTGTCTTTAAATATTACCACGCAGCGCATAAATTTACAACTCTTTCGGAGCTAATTATTGCATAAATAGAAAAATGCTGGTATGATATCAGTAAATATTGGCAAGTTGCGACAAAACCAAAATTTGGGAGGAACAATTCTATGCGTAGCAGCGGCGTTTTAATGCATATCTCATCACTGCCGTCACCTTACGGTATCGGCACGATGGGGAAAGCGGCAAGAAAGTTTGCGGATTTTCTGAAAAAAGCAGGGCAGAAGTACTGGCAGATTTTGCCGGTATGTCCAACCAGCTATGGGGATTCTCCCTATCAATCATTTTCCAGTTTTGCAGGCAATCCTTATTTTATTGATCTTGAGGCGCTCTGCGAAGACAAACTTTTGACGAAAAAAGAGTGTGAGAGCTATCCGTGGGGCACGAACCCGCGATATGTGGATTATGGTGTGCTGTATGAGTCCCGGTATCCCCTGTTAAAAAAAGCATACGCGCGTTTTCGCAAGCATACGCCGTCTGATTTTTTGGAATTTTGCGACAAAGAGTCGGAGTGGCTGGACGACTATGCGCTGTTTATGGCCTTAAAGGACGCTCACGGCGGGGATTCCTGGTTCTTGTGGGAGCCAGAGTTAAAGACGCGGAAGAAACGGGCGCTGGATAAGGCGAGAGCCGATTATGCGGAGGATATTTGCTTTTATCAGATGCTGCAGTATCTGTTTTATCGACAGTGGCGGAGCCTCAAGGCCTATGTCAACGACCTTGGTATTGAGATCATCGGTGATGTGCCGATCTATGTAGCGGGAGACAGCGCAGATGTCTGGGCTAACCCCAGACAGTTTTACCTCGATAAAGAGCTCAATCCGATCGATGTTGCGGGCTGTCCACCGGATGTTTTTTCCGTGGATGGCCAGCTTTGGGGCAATCCGCTGTTTCGATGGGATGTCATGAAAAAAGACGGTTATCGTTGGTGGATTAAGCGGATTGGAGCAGTTTGTGAGCTTTATGACGTGGTGCGCATCGACCATTTCCGCGGTTTTGACTCGTACTATGCGATTCCGGGCAAAGATGAGACCGCAAGAAACGGCGAATGGCGCAAGGGACCCGGCATTGAACTTTTCCATGCCATTGAGGAGGCGATCGGCAGACCTAATATTATCGTCGAAGATCTGGGCTTTTTAACGCCGTCCGTTGTGGAGCTGGTAAAACAGACCGGTTATCCGGGGATGAAGATTTTGCAGTTTGGCTTTGGCGATACGCCACAAAATGCCTATCTGCCGCACAATTATGACAAAAACTGTGTGGTCTATACCGGGACACACGACAACGAGACTGTTTTAAGCTGGTATGAGGGCACCGATAGTAAGACGCGCAAATATGCGAAAGCCTATATGAACTTGAGCAAAAAAGAAGGGATTCACTGGGGCGTAATGCGCACGGCGTGGAATTCTGTGGCAGAACTGGCGATTATGCCGATGCAGGATATCCTGGGTCTTGGGGACGAGGGGCGCATGAATACTCCGTCTACGCTGGGCGGCAACTGGGAATGGCGCGCGCTGGCACAGGACTTTACCGGCAAGCTGGCGCATACCCTGCACCGCTATACCAAAATGAGCAATCGTCTGCCCATGGAACTGGCCGAAAAGCAGGAGCAGACAAAGGTAAAGAAAGCCGATGGATTGAAAAAGGATGGCAGGCCAAAGAAAGCATAGGGCAGCCTGATCATAAGCGGCTGCGGCAAAAATGTAAATGCACGCGCGAAAATAATTGCGATAGAACGGTCATAAAATCATAACCCCTTTCATACTATGAATTAAGTAGGAAAGGGGTTATTTTATGGTGGTAAATACAAAAAAAGAGTTTGATTTATACAAAGATCTGTCAGGCCGCACAGGCGGTGAGTTTTACCTTGGCATTGTGGGGCCGGTGCGCACCGGAAAATCTACGTTTATCAAGCGCTTCATGGACTTGATGGTGATTCCTTTTATGGAAGATGTACATAGCAGGGAGCGCACAATAGACGAGATGCCCCAGTCCGCCCAGGGGAAGACGATCATGACGACCGAGCCGAAGTTTATTCCGAAAGACGCGGCGGAGATTGCTTTAGAGGACGGCAGTAAAATCAAAGTCCGTCTCATCGACTGTGTGGGATTTATGGTGGACGGCGCCAACGGCCATATGGAAGAGGGAAAACAGCGGATGGTGAAAACGCCCTGGTTTGATGCGGAGATACCGTTTACCGAGGCGGCGTCGATCGGAACCGAAAAAGTAATCAAAGATCACGCGACTTTGGGCATCGTGATTACCACGGACGGCAGTATCGGGGAATTAGACCGCGGCAGCTACATAGAGGCGGAGGAGCGGACGATCGCTGAATTATCCTCCATCGGCAAACCATTTGTGATTGTGCTCAATTCGGTAAGACCCTACGGCGAGGAGACGATGAAGCTGGCCGGGGAGATGAAAGAAAAGTATCATACGCCGGTGGTACCGGTCAACTGCGAGCAGTTGCGGCGTGAAGATATCTATCAGATTTTAGAACAGGTCCTGTATGAATTTCCCATTGCGCGGGTGGAATATTATATTCCCAAATGGGCGGAAATGCTCGACGCGGCACATCCGATCAAGGCGGAAATTATTAAGACCGCTGGCGATATTCTCTCAAACATGAAGAAGGCGAAAGATGCCGGTGTCAAGGAATATGTGCCGGAACAGTTTCTATCGAAAGTTAAGATCGATGAGATTGATCTGGCAAGCGGCTGTGTGAAAGTGCTGATGGATATCGCAGAGCAGTATTATTATGAAAATATGAGCGAACTTGCCGGCGTTCCGATTCAGGGCGAATATGAGCTGATTTCCATGGTAAAAGAAATGGCGGAGTTAAAAGAGTCCTATGAGAAAGTGGCGGATGCGTTTGCCGCGGTACAGCAGAAAGGGTACGGCGTGGTAAATCCCAGTTTAAAGGATATTCAGATGGAGGACCCTGTTTTAATTAAACACGGCAACAAGTTTGGGGTAAAGATGAAAGCAATCTCCCCCTCCATACATATGATAAAAGCCAATATTGAGACGGAGATTGCGCCGATTGTGGGAAGCGAGGAGCAGGCCAATGACCTGATCGCCTACATCAAAGAGGGGCAGCAGAGTGACGCCGGCGCGTGGGAGACCAATATCTTTGGAAAATCCATCGGAGAGCTGATGGAGGATGGTATCCGTAATAAAATCTCCATGATGGATGATGAGTGCCAGATGAAGCTGCAGGATACGATGCAGAAAATTGTCAATGACAGCAACGGCGGCATGGTTTGTATTATCATTTAGCATGAACAGTTTAGGAAAGCTGATCTGTCACATACGAAAAGCAATTAAAATTGCCTGCGGCGATAGTAGGCTTTTCTTAAAAAGAGCTTGACAAACATATATTTCCATGTTACAGTATCAGAGTTGTTAGAAAACAAGTAGAGTATCCACTCTCACCGGAGCACAAGGGCGTGACTCATGGTTTATCGTTCAAAGAACATCTGGCAAACAAGCGGGCCATTCGTAAAGAGTGTGCCTGAAGTTTCATGGAATGTATCGCTTTTGAATTTTTAGTGGATAGTCTGCCTATCCACTATTTTTTTATTTGGAGGTGTAATACCATTAGCGATTTAATGATTAATGAACAAATCAGGGACAGAGAAATTCGCCTGATTGGAGAAAACGGAGAACAGCTTGGCATCATGCCGGCAAGAGAAGCTTTGAAAATGGCTGAAGAGGCAGAACTTGATCTGGTTAAAATTGCCCCCACAGCAAAGCCGCCGGTCTG
>CAJTYI010000143.1 GCA_910584215.1 uncultured Roseburia sp.
CTGCCGCCTCAAACGCCGTTTTCCAGGAATCTTCTTCCTCCCCGGCCATGTCATTGTTGGCATGATCTCCGGCAACGATCATTAGCGGGCGCAGCACTACTTTTTCATAGCTGCCTGCCTGTACGCTAGAGATCACATCCTGAAGCGTCGGTTCGGCCTCCACGGTACCGATAAAATAATTGTCATAGCCCGCACCCGTGAGCATATCCTGTATCTTCGCATAAACGGCATTGGACTTAGCTTCCGTTCCATGCCCCATCAAACAGATCGCAGTCTTACCGTCGTCGTAGACGGCGGTCGCCTCGGTGATCGCTTTTATAACTTTTTCAAAATCTTCATCCGACGACAACAGCGGTTCTCCGACCGCTACCCGTTCAAAAGAGTCGGCATATTGCGCCACCTCGTCGACCAGATCGGTGTACTCGAGCCCATGCATCAGATGCGTTGGCTGGATTACCAGAGTTTTCACACCATTGGCTACGGCGCGGTCCAGCGCCTCCCCGACATTGTCAATCGTTACTCCGTCGCGTGACTTCAAATGATCAATAATGATCTGGCTGGTAAACCCCCTGCGCACAGCGTAATCCGCAAAATTTCCGGCAATCTTCTCTTCGATTGCGCCGATCGTCAATCTTCTGTTGTCGTTGTAACTCGTGCCAAAACTGACTACCAAAAGCTCTTTCTCACCGATTCCACCCTGATTTCTCGTATCGTCCAAAAATGCGTCCCCCGTATCGTAATTTTCTTCCTCTGTTGTCTGCGTTTTGAATTGCGACGCATCTGAACACGCTGCACACATCACGCAGGCCAAAATGATTGCAAACGCTCTCTTTTTCATAGTTCCTCCTTCTGACATATCCTGTCCATGTTCCGTTTCCTGGTATTTTTCTTTCTTCGCCGCTTATCAAGCAGACAAATGGTTTTTGATTCCGAATCTTTATAAAACGACGCAGATCTTTTCATAGGTGTTTCCCGTGCAGCTTTTCAGAGCCGCCAGTCTATCAAATATGAAAGTTTCGTTTTACCGTTTCTCGAAATATTGACAGGATATGCAACAGAACCGCATTTATGAACAGTGTCGCCAGGACAAACGCGCGCACGAAAAAAACTGTCAGCGGAAATCGACTGACAGAGTAAAAAGCCTACAGATATCCCATGTGGATACCTGTCATACGGTACGACCAATTACTCGTGATCCGGAATCAACATTCCTGTACCAATAGATGGCAGGTTTCCTGACTTACCGATCATCATACAAAACCGTCTTCCCAATATACTCAGTGACTGTGTCCTACACGCGGGTTTTGCACTCCTGGCTTACAGTGACGAGATCGTACAGGATTTGCACCTGTTTCCCTTTTAACCGTTATCTTGTATGATCGTAAACATAAGATAAGAAACGAATCAAAATGCAGGCATTTTGTTCTTTTTCTAAATACAAGTAACGGCACCACCTATTATTTCGATTGAAGTTATCATAGCATTTTGGCTAGCAAAAGTAAAGATTATCTTGTTCCTTTTAAAATCGGCGAAAGCGGCTTATACACAACAAATGTGATGAGTGCGGAAAACAGCCCTTTTAAGACGGTAAACGGCATATTAAAGTATACGACACACTGGAAGATGTTTTTTACGGACGGTACAATCAACTGATAGGACGCCAGTATCAGCTCTTTGTCCATAAAATTGTAATACACCGGATAAACGAGAAAGTAATTCGATACAACGCTGATCAGTCCCATGATAACAGCGCCCGAGAGCGAACCGATCAGAGCCATTTGCTTGCTTTTTTTGCGCTTATAGATCAATCCGGCCGGCCAAACAAACACCGCGCCAAGGATAAAATTGGAAAGCTCACCCACGCCACCTGTGGTACTGATAAACAAATGCAGTAAATTTTTAATCAGGCAGATGAGCACGCCGCACACCGGGCCAAATGTAAAAGAACCGATCAGCGCCGGAAGCTCCGACAAATCCATCTTGATAAATGACGGCATAAACGGTACGGAAAAGTCGAGGAACATCATAATATACGCTACCGCGGAAAGCATTGCCGTCATCGTCAGATAGCGAACATTTACGCGCTTTTTGGTTCCCCTTTTTTCTCCCATATTGGTTGTTTTTTGTGATATGTCCATATATTTCTCTCCTATTCTTGGCAAAATTCAACGGGAACGCGCTGTGCACCCGTCAACGTCCGCTGACGTATTTCTTTCGGGTACCCGTGTGCAATCGAGTAGGGGAGATTTCTTCCCTACTCGCTGCGCGGGGTGCGTGCTGCAACAGCAGCTATTTTCACTTCGCACCCCTGTGCATAAAAAGACCCCGGAACATGATACCGCTCCGGGGAAACAATGCAATGTAAGCACGCAAAAGAATCTGCCACCCTTCTGGCTTATCTCTTGCTATACTCATTTGTCATGCGCTCTTCTCTCATCCAGACTGTACTGTCGGTCTCAGAATCTCACTGAGTCGGCTGCCTTGGCAGTTCACGGACTGTCCGGCTCTGCCGGATTCACCGTCGGTCGGGAATCACACCCTGCCCCGAAGAATTTTTATTTATTTGCAAGCTGTATTATAATACTGTTTTATTGACAATGCAAGGATTTTCGTAGGTTTTAAGCGAAAATTTATTCGGGAAAATTTACCATAGTCTATATAAATCAACATAAAGTGTATATTATAACCAAGTATGGATATCATACTGTATTATTAGAAAATGAGGTATTGACATGAAAATCCTGCTGAATCAGATATTGGATACTAAGGGAATATCACAAAACAAAATAGCAAAAGATACCGGAATATCTGTCTCCACGCTTAGAAATCTGAATCATAACAGGATAACACGGATTAGTCTTGATACCCTAGAAAAAATATGTAATTATCTGGATTGTGGCGTTGAGGATATTCTTATAGTCGAAAAGGAATAATCTTCTGTTATAACAAATTTCTATATTCTTGCCTTCCATCTACAATTGCATATATTGTAACAATCTTGTCTCTCTCATTCACTTTATAAAATACAAGATATCTTTCTACTATAAAAACTCTATAAGCCTGTTTCCGTAGGATTGAATATCTTGGAATGCTCCCGGACAGAGGAAAATCTTCTAAACACTTTATAGCTGTCTCAATCTTATTCAAATAATTTAATGCAATATCTACGCTGCCAGAATCATCCGCAATGTAAAAAATAATCTCCCTTAACTGCTCATCTGCTTTATCAGTTCTGACTACTTTATACTTCATTGAATTTCCTCTCTGAAAGTAATTTGCGTATATCATCAAAAGTATCTTGCATTGGCGCTACTCTTCCATTTACGACATCCTCTTCCGCTTCTGCTAACGTCCGTAACAGTTCAAGTTCCGATTTCATTTGATAATAGTCTTGTAAGCCCAATATTGCAGTATCACCACGTCCATTCACTGTAATAATGACAGGATTTCGTTCTTCATGGCATTGTTTTGATATTTCACTATAATGATTTCTTAAATCTGAAGATGGTCTGATTGCTTCCATGTGGATTCCTCCTGGCATTGATATAGTCATATTATATCATTATATGTATATAGATTCAAGAAAATACTAGTATGGCATATATTTAACTTTTGTTTTGAAGTTGAGATTTTATTTTAATGTTACATCATTATAGTCATCTGCCCCCTTTAGATATCTCCAAAACAAACAGACTATATGTCACCTTACCGTTGTCAGCAGCCCTTTTAACAGTCTGCGTGTAATTCCTTGTTAACTGTCCTTACAATCACTAAAAACATTGAATTTTCCCTTACCAAATCGAGTAGGGGAGATTTCTTCCCTACTCGCTGCGCGGGGTGCGTGCTGCAACAGCAGCTATTTTCACTTCGCA
>CAJTYI010000144.1 GCA_910584215.1 uncultured Roseburia sp.
AAGACGTATATCATAACTGGATGCCCCAAAGGCATGCGTTAGTACCCCGGCGTTTTGGAGGTTCGGGCAAAAACAAGGGCGCCTGCCGTTAGGATGCCGGGTGAGCGCCGCTTCCATTTACTGAGAATAAAACGTATATCACTTCCGATACGAACCATTTTGCATATTTATTCATTTATATGGTATAACGTTTACAGGCTAATAACCTATATTATATGCTCCAATTCGATAATTTACGGAGGAAAACATGGACAAATATATAACGACTCCGATTACAGCGGAGATAGCAGGGAATTTAAAGGCCGGTGATTATGTGTATCTTACCGGAACTATGTATGTGGCGAGAGACGCCGCGCACAAACGTATGATAGAAGCATTGGAGCGGGGAGAGGGACTTCCCATCGCAATCGAAAATGCCACGATTTATTATATGGGGCCATCCCCGGCGCGCGAGGGCCGGCCGATCGGTTCCGCGGGGCCGACAACGGCCACGCGCATGGATAAATATGCGCCCACGCTGTTAGACATGGGGCAAAAAGCTATGATTGGAAAAGGCAAGCGCAGCAAGGCGGTTATGGATGCCATTGTGCGCAATCAGGCAGTCTACTTTGCAGCAGTCGGAGGAGCCGGCGCCTTGCTCTCTAAATGCATCACAAAATCAGAGATCGTATGTTATGAAGATCTGGGAGCGGAAGCCATACGAAAAATAGAAGTGAAAGATTTCCCGGTGATTGTGGTTGCGGACGCGGAGGGCAATAACCTCTATGAGGAGGCTGTGAAAGAAATATTGTAATCCGCGTAAATTGGGATATAAAAGCGAATAGAATGCAGCTAATATATAGAGCCGGATATCGCGCCGGCTCTATAATATATGACAAAATGTTTGTCAATTTAGGGAGGAGTGTGCTATGAAAAAGTATATGACAATCATACGATATGTTTTATGTTGTTTATGTTGTTTATGTTGTCTTTGTCTTTTTGGCTGCGGCGGTACGAAAGCGGATGACAACGCGGACTAACGCCGGCTTTTATGAGGGGTCTTGGAAAAGGAGAGGATTTTTCAGTAAGAGTGATACATAGTTCTATGATGAAGCAGTGAACAAATGTCTATGACGTTTAAAACAGCTCAAATGTCGATTGCCGTAAAGAATGAAACACGGGCAGAACTACTTATTGCAGAAAAAATACATGGGAAATAAAAGCCAACCCAAGTAAAAAATGAGATGTCATTATGGGGCTTGGTTTCATATTTGGTTCATCAAAAAACAAAATGTGGTATTTTTTTAAAGAAAATGGTCTTTTTTTCGCGTGTGAATCTTCTTATCATGAAAATGTAAATATGAATGGCCTGCACGTGCAATGCATAAAAGCGGTTGAGGCATTGCCGGTCAGGAGGATAAGGAGGTTTAGGATGAAGAAAAGATGGTGCAAGACAGTCGGCATGATTCTCACCGTGTGCCTGTTGTGTTCTATGCTGCCTATTGGCAGTCAATCGGCTGATATTGTTATGGCAGCTGAAAACGGCACACTTCAGAACGGGGAACTTTCCGCAAATACGGAGGGCTGGACGATAGAGGGCGATTGTCCTGTTGCTGAAGTAGAAGCAGGAAAAGATTTCCTCAATGTATATGGGGGAGATGGGGACACTGCCCCGGATACTTCCACATTCAAAATGAGCCAGACCATCGTCAATGTCAAGGCGGGCGCCTACACGGCGGGAATTTCCATGACAGGAGAGGGAAACAATCTCACACTGACGATTAAAAATGAGACCACTGGTATAGAAGAGAGCGTGACACTTGCCGCAACAGGCTGGATCGATGGATGGAAAACTGCAGAAAATGCATATTTTTCCACAAATCCTCTGGAAACCGCAGATGGGGACAGTGTTACATTTACCGTTAGTGGAACCATTAACAAAGGAAATTGGTATAACATTGCCAACGCAAAATTCGAGGCCGCAGAGGAGGTGCCGAAGGATGCAGTGCCGGCGAGCATTACCGTTAAAAAGGTCGACGGACTTTCCGAAGACTTTATTCATGGCGTGGATTTATCCATGTATCTGAGTGAAGCGCAGAGCGGTGTTACCTTTCAGGATATGGAAGGAAATGAAAAAGAGTTGTTTGAGATCTTGAAAGATGCCGGGGTGAATTATGTGCGCCTGCGCTTGTGGAACTGCCCTTATGCTGTGGATTACAACGGATGCTGGCGTTTTGTGGATGATGCCGAGCCCGGAAAGGAGACGGAATATTACACAGCTGATCAGGGAAAAAATGAAAACGGAAGCAATAAGGTAGATCCGAGTGTAAAGGAATACTCGACAGGAGAAGGAAAAACTTACAAGTATAAAGATAAAAACGGTGAAGAAAAAGTAGCCGGTACACTTACGATCAAGCAGCCGCTTTCGTTTGTGACCGGAAGTGAAGGCTCAGGGAAAGAATGGGCTGAATATTTTATCGGCGATACACAGGTATATCCCCAAGGTTTTGGAGCCGGGAACTGTGGGATTGACACGGTAAAAACAATCGGCAGGATAGCCACGGACCACGGCATGAAAGTACTGATCGATTTTCACTACTCTGATTTCTGGGCCGATCCCAACAAATGGAGCGTGCCAAGGGTGTGGGGCAAAGATATGCCGCTCGCGGAAAAAGCGGATGCGCTCTATGAATACACGAAGAAAGAATTAAATACCATTTTGGATGCAGGCGTTGATGTCGGCATGGTTCAGATTGGAAATGAGATTAATAATGGTCTGGCCGGTGAAAAAGCAGATCCGCATACGCTGCTTCGGGCAGGAAGCAAAGCAGTGCGCGAGGTGAGTCAGGCCAGAAACAAAGATATTTTGATTGCCGTGCATTATACCGATCCGCACGATTCCGCTTTCCAGATGCAAAAAGCGCAGGCGCTGGAAGATAAAGAGGTGGATTATGATGTGTTTGCAACCTCCTATTATCCGTTCTGGCACAGAAAACCGCAGGATTTGACGGCAAATCTGAAAAAGCTTGCGGATACATATCATAAAAAAGTTATGATTGCGGAGATTTCCTATCCCTGGACCAATGAGGATGGTGACGGTTATCCGGATATGATTGTCGCGGGGAAAGCAGACCTGACATTTGACTACCCGATCAGTATAGAGGGACAGGCGACTGCAATCCGCGATACTATTGCTGCCGTGGCAGCGGTTGGGGAAAACGGAATTGGTACTTTTTACTGGGAGCCGGCATGGATTCCGGCAAATGTATGCCGGGAAGGCCAGGAGGGCTATGAGGAAGCATATCGCAAAAATATGAGCGCATGGCGTAAATATGGTTCCGGTTGGGCTTCCATATATGCGGCGGAGGTAGACCCTGAGGTAGTAGATGATAAAAACGGCGGTACATGGGATAATCAGGCATATTTTGACTTTGAAGGGAAAATGCTCGATTCGCTCAACGTATACAAATATGTCTATACGGGTTCTATCGCGCCGACGAGCGTAGGCATGATCGATAATGCAGAATATGAAATGGATTATAAGAGAACACCAAATCTGCCGAAAGAAGTGACAGCGCACCTAAGTGATGGAAAAGAGATAAGCGTTCCCGTAATCTGGAACCAGAAAGAAGTGGAAGCGTTAAAGACGGCTCCTTTTGGGGAGTACCGGATTGGTGGCAAGACAGGAACATTCGTTTATGATGACACCAACACGGGGACAGGGAATATTACACAGGAGGAAGGCGCGTATGACGCGGTCTGCGTAGTGCAG
>CAJTYI010000145.1 GCA_910584215.1 uncultured Roseburia sp.
CTGAGCGAGAGCGGGTCCATGTGAATCTCCATCCCCGGAAACGCCGCCCGCACCTCCTCCTGAAAGGCACTTGCTGCCGCAAGATCATAGGTATACGCCATCTGCAAATACATATGTTCGCCCTCGGGGTCATGGAAACGGTTTACAAAATCGTCCCGCATCGCCTCTATCATAATACTTTTTGCCTGCTTGACCGTGCGTGCCTTGGCAAATGCATCCAGCTTTTCCCCCTGTATCTGCAACACTGGCTTGAGCTTTAACAATGTGCCAAGCGCAGCCGCTGTCGGCGTGATGCGTCCACCTTTTTTCAGATAGTAAAGGGTGTCCACCATGATATAGATAGAAGATTCAAACTTTTCCCGCTCCAAGATCTCTTTGATCTTGACGGCATCATATCCTTTCTCAGCCAAATCTATGGCGTCGAGCACAGACTGCCGCTGGGTGACGGATATGCGCTGGTTGTTCACCACCTGCACTTTCCCGTCGTAATCGGCGGAGAGCATCGCTGCTGTCTCATAAGAACCGCTAAGACCGGATGACATGGGAATGTGTACGATCTGATCATACGTTTCTAACAACTCCTCCCAGGTATCGGTCACGCTTCCCACTGACGGCATGGATGTTGATATATTGGAGCTGTTGCCCTTTAACATCTCATAAAACTGCTCCTGCGTAAAATTAATATCTTCGTAGTATGTTTCGTCCCCCACAAAAAATGGCATGGGTAAAACGGTAATTCCCAGCTTTTTGGCCTGCGACTGGGTGATCGCACTGTTGCTGTCCGTAACTATCGCCACTTTACACATCTCTATTTTCCTCCTGCTCAGTCTTGTCTATTGGTCGGGTTCTGCCTGTTTCCTCACTCGGCAGCACTATTTTTTTATCTGCAATCATTTGTATAAAAATAGTATCCCGCTTAATCCAAGGCATATGAAAAAAATTTTGATTTACCTGGACAATCTCTTCCGGTCTGGCCCATTCCAAATGATATCCGCGCTGCTTTTCGCTGTCCGTCAAAGTCAGCGCATCCAGCCCGTCTTCTACCCTGCAATAGTAAAACAGCGAATGGCAGATATATTTTTTATGATCTACAAACAAATCTTTTCGCTTTTCGGTTATCTCCCCAAGCTCAACGGCAGAGGATGGTATCACGCGCAGTCCTGTCTCCTCGTGAATCTCCCGCACAAGCGTCTGCAAAAAATCCTCCTCGTCCTCCGGCCCGCCGCCCGGCAGTTTATACTCCCCCTCGCTGCTGCGCTGCATCGCCAGACATCCGTCACGCATCACGATTCCCCGGACCGAATACTTCTCAAATACTTCTATGGTGTCCTGGTAATCTCCGGCATCAATGGTAGCAAGAATCCTCATAAGTATCCTCCATAGGTCTGTCTCATCGTAAAACACTACTCACCAAATACATATTATAACATGAGTTCCCTTGAATGACAACGGCGTTTTTCTTAAGATTGAACACACGCCGTTTCTTAAGATTGAACGCACGCCGTTTCTACCGTTCGGACGCTGACCTGGTATATGATCAGCCTTCAAAACTTTACAGTTGACTTGACACATGTAAAATCCAGGATTATAATGTAGTTCACATGACAATAAGCTCAAGAGATGAGGAAAGGAACGATGAAAAATCAGATTGATCAGTTAAAACGGGCGAAGAATGCCGTTATTCTCGCCCACTATTATACCCCTGACGATATTCAGAGCATTGCTGACTATGTCGGCGATTCTTTTTATCTCGCCAAAATCGCCAAACAAAGCACGGCAGACCTTATCGTTTTCTGCGGTGTATCATTTATGGGCGAGAGCGCAAAGATACTCAATCCCGACAAAAAAGTCCTCATGCCGGATTTGTCTGCGGACTGTGCGATGGCGCACATGGTAAAACCGGGCGTCATCGCAGCGATGCGTGAGAAATATGCCGACCTTGCGGTCGTCTGCTATATCAACTCCACGGCAGAACTCAAATGCCTAAGCGATGTCTGTGTCACGTCCTCAAACGCGGTAAAGATTACAAAAGCACTGCCAAACCAGAACATTTTCTTCGTGCCTGACCGCAACCTTGGGCAATATGTTGCCAGACAGGTTCCCGAAAAAAATATCATTCTAAACGACGGCTATTGCCCGATACATGCTGCAATCTCGGCAGAGCAGGTACATATGGAAAAAGACAAGCACAAAAGCGCCCAAATCCTCTCACACCCCGAGTGTGAAGAGGAGGTCCTTGCCCTGTCCGACTATATCGGCAGTACGGCAGAGATGATCGCATTTGTCAAAAAAAGCCGGGACCAGGAGTTTATCGTATGCACCGAGGATGGCGTCAAATACCGGCTGATGGCGGACAACCCCGGCAAACGTTTTTATTTTCCCGATCCCCGTCCCTGCTGTGCGGATATGAAGCGAAATACCCTCTCCGGCGTATTATCCGTACTGGAAAATGAGGACTGCACAGTCGAACTTAACGAGGAGGTGCGCCGCAGGGCTTTGCTCCCGCTCGAGCGAATGTTAAAGCTTGCACAATAAAAGATTATGAAAACGGATATTATAATTGTCGGCAGCGGCGTTGCCGGTCTATACTGTGCGCTGCACCTGCCGGCGGATAAAAACATTTTAGTGGTGACGAAAAGTGAAGTAACCAAAAGCGATTCCTATCTGGCACAGGGCGGCATCTGCGTTCTGCGCGAAGATGCGGATTACGATGCTTTTTATGCAGATACCATGCGCGCCGGGCACTACGAAAATAACCCCGATTCGGTTGAGATTATGATTCGCTCCTCGCGCGATATCATAAGAGATCTCGTCTCCTGCGGTGTCCGCTTTGAAAAAAGCGGCGATGAATTTGCGTACACCCGTGAGGGCGCACACTCGACTCCCCGTATCCTGTTTCACGACGATCAGACGGGAAAAGAGATCACTTCTCACTTGCTTGATGCAGTGCGCAGCCGAAAAAATATCACGCTGCTGGAGCATTTTACGATGGTGGACCTGATCTGCAATCATCAGCTCTGCGCCGGCATCATCGGCCACGATATTTCCGGCAGATACATGAGCATAAGAGCCGATTATACGGTTCTTGCGACGGGGGGCATCGGCGGCCTCTTTGTGCACTCCACCAACTACCGTCATCTCACCGGAGACGCGCTGGCGCTTGCCCTCCAATACAACATCAAGCTAGAGCACATAGACTACATACAAATCCATCCCACCACACTCTACACGAAAAAACCTGGCAGAGCCTTTCTCATCTCCGAGTCGGTGCGCGGTGAGGGAGCTATTCTTCTCAATTCCAAGGGCGAGCGGTTCGTCAATGAGCTGCTGCCCAGAGATGTCGTGACCGAAGCCATTTATGCGGAACTCAAAAAAGATCAGGCGCAACATGTGTGGCTCTCTCTCGCTCCGATTGCGGAGCGAAAGATCAAGTCGCATTTTCCCCATATCTATGAGCACTGCCTGCGGGAAGGATATGATGTCACGAGGGAAAATATCCCGGTAGTGCCGTCTCAGCATTATTTCATGGGCGGCATCGCTGTCGACGGCCACAGTAAAACTTCGATGGAACATCTCTATGCGGCAGGCGAAACTGCCTGCAACGGCGTACACGGACGCAACCGTCTCGCAAGCAATTCGCTGCTTGAAAGCCTTGTCTTTGCCAAGCGCGCCGCCCTTGACATAACCAGCCATTACGAAAAGATCGCAGACTTTAGCGAG
>CAJTYI010000146.1 GCA_910584215.1 uncultured Roseburia sp.
GTCTGCCGGACGCCGCATTTACGCTGTGTGGAATAAAATATATAACACTTCCGATAGAACAGATCTGTATATTTATTCATTTTGATGATATCAAGCAAAACGGCTAATAAACTATAGATTATTGATCTTACGCTATAAGACAGGGGAAGTTTCTCTCTTTTCCCCATGTCAATCGCCCTGCCGATTGAGAAATCGCATGCGCTATTTCTCGTCGCGCCGCCAAAAGGAGACTGCAAGGAGGTTTGCATGAAACAAAACGATTTTACGGTGGGTTCGGTGCCCAAAGCAATGTTATGGTTTTCCGTGCCGTTTTTTCTTACCAATCTGATTCAGTCACTTTACAATATCGCCGATATTATGATCTTAAGCCGCTATTGCGGCACGGACGCCATCGCCGGGGCATCCATCGGCGGCAATATCACCAATACGGTCACTTATATGATTATCGGCCTGTGCAACGGAGGCGCTATTTTGACGTCTCAGTATGTAGGGGCGAAGCGCGGGGACGATGTCAAGGCCGTGGTAAGTACGACCTATACTTTGATGCTCCTATTGTCGATTGTCACCACTGGGGTGATGCTGCTCTGCGCAGACCCTGTTTTGACGGCGCTCAATACGCCTGATGAGGCGTTTGCGGAGACAAAAATTTATTACAACATCTGTATGGCGGGCGCCATCTTTGTGTTTGGTGTAAATGCAGGAAATTCTATCTTGCGCGGGCTTGGAGATTCCAAGACGCCGATGTATTTTGGCATCGGTTCGTGCATTCTTAACATCTTGCTTGATCTGCTGTTTGTCGGTGTGCTGCGCATGAATATCGCCGGGGCGGCGCTGGCGACCATTATTTCACAGGCAGCGGCATTGTTAGGCAGTATCGTATACTTAAAGACGCATGACTTTGTATTTGATTTTAGGCCGCAGAGCTTTCGGCTGGACAGCGGTAAAGCCGCGGCCATTTTCCGACTGGGTCTGCCTGGGGCGATACAAAATATGATTGTTTCGGGAGGTTTTTTAATTGTCTCATCGATCACGAACAGTCTTGGACTACTCGCGGCCTCCGGCGTCGCCACGGCTGCAAAAGTCAATAATTTTGCACAGATGCCCGCAGGCGCAATCGGCATGGCAGTTTCCTCGATGGTTGGTCAAAATGTCGGGGCGCGTAAATTTGACCGTGCGCGTGCTGTGTTAAAATACGGAATCGGTATCAGCCTTGGAATCGGTCTTTTGATGTTTTTCATGGTACAGTTTTTCCCGTTGCAGCTTATGGGATTGATCGTCACAGATCGGGAGGTGATACAGACAGCGCTGCCGTATCTGCGCGTTACGGCGGTCGATTATCTGCTTGTGGCCTTTATCTTTCCGCTCAACGGCCTTTGCAATGGGTCGGGGCATACCTTGTTTACGATGCTGCCGTCGATATTTTCATCAGTGATTGCCAGGGTTCCGGTCGCTTATTTTTGTACGAGTGTGCTGCACATGGGCTTAGCGGGCGTGGCGGTGTCCACGCCGACAGGTACGGTCAGTGCGATACTGATCTGCGCGGTCTACTATTTTAGTAATAAATGGTGCGAGTCTGACAATTTGTAGAGTACATGGCAGGCCGGGAACATAATCGTACAGATCGGTTGTCGGTCAATCGGCTGTCGGGCAATAAAATTGTTCTTGAGGTATCGCTTCGATAAGGGTATAATGATGAGATAGAACAGGAGAATCGAGACATATGTTTTTGTCTCCCAGTCTTTCTTATATCGAGGTAATTATGTATCAATTCAGAAGCCGGGTGCGGTATAGTGAAGTCAACAGTGAAAAAAAACTGACGCTGGCGTCTTTGCTGGATTATTTACAGGACTGCAGTTCATTTGAGGCCGAGGATATGGAGATCGGTGTGGACTATCTTGCGAGCCATAAAATCAGCTGGGTATTGGCCTCCTGGGAGATTGAGATTTTGCGTTATCCCGCGATGGGGGAGCAGATCTGTGTCAATACATGGCCGTACGGCTTTAAAGGCTTTTATGGATACCGCAATTTTTCTGTCACCGACGCCGCAGGGGAGTTCCTTGTAAAGGCCAATTCCGTATGGGTATATATGGATTTGGAGCGTATGCACCCGGTGCGCATCTCGGAGGAGATGATAGACGCTTACCGAAGTGAGTTTGGCGATGCGCTTGCAGGTGATTGGTCCAAAGGCAGATTAAAAATTGCTTCCGAGCAGCTTGCAGCAGCCGAGGCTCTACCCGGCGTCACTGTGACAAAAGGGTTTATCGACACCAACCACCATGTGAATAACGGAAAATATGTTCAGGTGGCAGAGCAGTATCTGCCCGATCATTTTTATGTGCGCAGGCTGCGGGTGGAGTATAAAAAGGCGGCTGCGCAAGGGGCTGTGCTTTGTCCGTACCTCGTAAAAGGGGACGGCGACATGACTTGCGCGCTGACGGATGGAGCGGGTCAAATTTATGCGATTGTGGATTTTGTGCAGTAAACCAAAAAGAAAAAATAGATTTGCAAAAAAGATGCAAGAGAATAAATAGAATTGCGAAGAAAATAAAATGCTTCTTTTAGAACGGAGATTAAGGTGAAGTTAGGGGAATATCAGACATTATATATTGAAAAGAAGGTGGACTTCGGCGTCTACCTGACGGAGCAAACGGGCGATGAATGGAGAGTGTTGCTGCCGGCCAAGCAAGTGCCTAAAGATGCGGCGCCGGGAGATGCCATAAAAGTTTTTTTGTACAAGGATTCTAAAGACAGGCTGATCGCTACGACCAATCAGCCGGCTCTGACACTCGGTGGGCTGGCTGCCCTCAGGGTAGCCGAGACGGGGAAGATTGGGGCTTTTTTGGACTGGGGGCTGGAGAAAGACTTATTTCTTCCGTACAAAGAAATGACGACCAGGCTGACCCCCGGAGACGAGGTATTGGTGACGCTTTATATTGATAAGAGCAGACGGCTTTGCGCCAGCATGAAGAAACTCTATCACTTGATGCATACGGACTCTCCCTATAAAGAGGGGGATGTCGTGGAGGGCAGGGTTTATGAGTTTGGACATGACTTTGGCACATTTGTGGCGGTGGATGACAAATATTCCGCTATGATTCCCGCGCATGAGGACTGCAGCAAGCTGCGCATCGGGGACGTGATCGAGGCGAAAGTCATTCGGGTAAAACCTGACGGCAAACTCGATATTACCTTGCGGGAGAAAGCATATCTACAGATGGATGCAGACGCCATAAAGGTCATGCAGGTGATCGAGGAATTTGCCGGGGTGCTGCCGTTTACGGACAAGGCGTCTCCGCAGGTGATTATGCGGGAGACCGGTCTTAGCAAAAATGCTTTTAAGCGTGCGGTGGGCAGGCTTTACAAAGAGCGCAAAATCGAGATTACAGAGCGGGCGATCCGCAAGGTGAATTCATAAGCTAAACATAAGTCATAAAGACACTCAAAAGTTGTTTTCACGGCGCTGCCCAGCAGAGCGGAAAGTATAGGTTATTAGCCGTTATGCTTGAAATCATCAAAATGAATAAATATGCATAGCTGTTTGATCGGAAGTGATATAAATTTTTATGTCCTTAGTGTAAATGCGGCGTCCGGCAGGTAGCATAGCTGCAGGTGCTACTTGTCTTTTGATCCTCCGGAAAAACGTCAGGGGTTCTTG
>CAJTYI010000147.1 GCA_910584215.1 uncultured Roseburia sp.
AAAGCTGCAAAGATTTCTGTCTTTACCGGGACGGACAGACACGACGAGGTGGTTCAACACTGAAAAGACGCGCAACCAGATGACCCAAACGGCATGCGAGAACCCCTGACGTTTCTTCGGAGGGTCAAAAGACAAGTAGCACCTGCATTTATGCTGCCTGCCGGACGCCGCCTCTACATACTGGGAATAGAAACGTATATCATGTTCGATAAGAGCCCTTTGCATATTTATTCATTTGTATGTTATAAAGTTTACAAGCTAATATATACCTGCTGCGGCAGATTGGGCCAAACGTTAAGACTATGTTAAGGTTTCTCTATTTGCCTGTTAAGATTTCCGCGATAAACTAAGCATGTAAGGTAATTAATTTTGGATGTCCGGAAGGAGGAAATCAGGATGTGGACGAGAGAAGCATTAAAGACTAGGGCAAAAGAGCGCATGTCTTTAAATTATTGGCGCTGTGTACTGGTGGCGGTCGTCGCAGTGCTTTTGGTCGGAGGAGGTTATATAGGAAGCGGCGCCGCAGCGGGCGCCCGTCACGGCAACAGATTGGGCGATTACGAATATGGCCTGCACGGTGGAAGAGAAGCGCTGGAAGATGCGCGGGATGTGTTTACAGGGCTCGAAGACAGTTGGGACTCGGAAGTACTGGTGGGCTTTGTGGTAATCATGCTTGTTGTCTTTCTCGCGGTATTTGCGATTGTTTTTGTCGTGAGTTTGCTGCTCAATTGTTTTTTGTTCCATCCATTGTCGGTGGGCTGCAAGCGCTTTTTTTACCGGAATTTGAGCGAAAAGGCTCAGATCAAGGAGATTTGTTTTAATTTTGACTATTGTTATTTAAACGGTGTCAAAGTCATGTTTTTTATGTGGCTCTATGAGTTTTTGTGGACACTCCTGTTTATTATTCCGGGAATTGTCAAATCTTATGAATACAGAATGATTCCGTATATTTTGGCGGAACAGCCGGACATTGACAAAGACACGGCCTTTGCCATCAGCAGACAGATGATGGATGGCAATAAGTGGAACGCATTTGTACTCGATTTGTCGTTTATCGGCTGGAAATTACTCAGTGCAGCCACTTTTGGCATCGTAGGAATTATGTATGTCAATCCCTATGTGGAGCAGACAGGCGCGGCGCTGTACGAGGTTCTTAAAATGAATTATAAGCAAATGGAGCAGATGGAGCAGATGCAGTAAATGCACTTGTTACGATTTACCGTCACCGCCATGCTTCTATCTGGATGACTGCCAAGCAGATGCAGGAGTGAGCAGGCTTTCAATGGTAAAGTAAAATGTTTTAATAAATGCAATGGTATCCGCTGTTATAAGGGCATTATGTTCGATAGATGTTCTTATCCCGCAGTTATGGAAAGGTATACAGTTATGGCGTACACGGTTTTGGTGGCAGATGATGAAGAAGAGATTCGTTCCCTTCTGCGATTATATCTGGAAAAGGACGGTTACAGGGTGCTTGAGGCGGCGGACGGGATTGCCGCCCATGCGCTGTTAAAAAAAGAAGAGATTGACCTGGTTTTGCTCGATCTTATGATGCCGGGGTTAAACGGATATCAGGTTCTTAGAAAGCTGAGGGAGGAGAGCAATATTCCCGTGATGATACTCTCTGCCAAGAGTGCCGATGAGGATAAAATATTAGGGCTTGACTTGGGCGCAGATGATTATTTGGCCAAGCCGTTTAATCCGTTGGAAGCCATGGCGCGGATTCACTCTAATATTAGACGTTTTTATTCGCTTGGAGCCAAAAAGGAAACGGTAAAGGAGTTAAAAATCAGGGATTTGCGGCTGGATACCCTGGGGTGCATGGTATACCGGGGCGGTGAGAAAATACATCTGACTTCTGTCGAGTACAAGCTTTTGCGCATGTTCATGGAAAATCCGGGCAAAGTCTTTACCAAACAGCAGATTTACGAGGAAGGCTGGGGGGAAGAGTATGTGGTTGCGGACAATAATGTTATGGTCTGTATCAGCAAGCTCCGCGCGAAGCTTTCGGCGGACAGCGACGCATATATCAAGACGGTGCGCGGGCTGGGGTATCGGATGGAGAGAGACCAATGAGCGATAAAAATAATCTCAGGCGTTATCTGATGAAGCATTTTTTGGTGGCTGTTTTTTTTGTGGGCATAGCGGAACTGGCGCTTAATTTTTTATTTCGGGTCTTTGCATATCCAGCGTTGGATCATTTTTTCGGTCTACAGCAGGTTTGGGAGGACGTCGATTTATCCCAGGCGCTTATGCTGGTTGTGCAAAGTATTTTTGTTTTCCTCATAAACAGACTTATCGTGTTTTTCCCTGGTGTGCTCAGCCAATATCTGGAAACTCAATTTGCATCACAGATGGAGGGCAGTATTTTTCACTATTTGCAAAACTATCTGTCCGATTATACACCGCTTGAGGCGCGGTTAATGACGACCGTGTTTGTTCTTTTTCTGGTGTTTCTGCTTTTGGTTTGGCTGCTGCCATATATATTGGCGGCAGCTTCTTTTGGCGCCACGGTTTCCCGCAAGGTGGCGGAGCTAGAGGCGGCGGAGCAGGAGAAGCAGGCGGCTTATGAGAGACAGCGCAATCTGCTGCTGTCCGATGTGGCGCACGACCTGAAAACGCCGATGACAACGGTTGTCGGCTATGCACATGCTCTTCTTCATGAAGATGTGACAAATCCAGATCAGCAGAGAGAATATCTCGAGGCTATTCACCGCAAATCCATACAGATGAATGAACTGATTCGATTGCTGTTTGAGTATGTCAAATTGGACAGTGCAGGATTTGCCCTGAAACTGGAGGATGTCGACGCAGTGGAGTGTGTGCGGGAAACCGTGGCGGCAATGTACGCGGATTTTGAGGACGACGGTATATCGTTGGCGGTTAATATACCGGAGGACAGGGTGGAACTGCAGCTCGATGTGCTGCAATTTACGCGCGCGTTGACCAATCTTTTCGTCAATGCCAGGAAGCATAATCCACGGGGGACGACAGTCGGTGTGGAGATGACAGAAATGGGACAGGAGGTGGAACTGCGCGTGTGGGACAGCGGCGTGGCGATTGCAGAAGAGATCGCAACCCATCTCTTTGACCCGTTTGTGCAGGGCGACGCGTCGAGGAGAAGCAAAAGCGGCAGCGGACTCGGGCTTAGCATCACCAAGAAAATCATTGAAATGCACGGCGGGGAGGTGACATTTGAGCAGAACAATCTCCCGCCGGGCAAAACGAAAGAATTTATCGTGATTTTGCCCAAAAAGAGAGAATATCAGGCAATGCTATCCGCAAAAGACAGATAAATCTATTGTGGGCTGCTGTTGGATTTGCTATACTTAAATAAAGTATAGGTTATTAGCTATATTAATTATCATCGTCAAAATGAATAAATATGCATAGCTGTTCGATCGGCAGTGTTATATATTTATTCCACACAGCGTAAATGCGGCGTCCGGCAGACATCCAAACTGCAGGTGCTGCTTGTCTTTTGACCCTCTGGAAAAACGTCAGGGGGT
>CAJTYI010000148.1 GCA_910584215.1 uncultured Roseburia sp.
ACAAGAGCACCTGCAGTTAGGATGCCGGCTGGACGCCGCTTCGATATACTGATAAGAAAAACGATATAACTTTTGATTGGAGCTATTTTCATATTTATTCATTTGTATGTTATAAAGCTTAATAGCTAACAACCTATGCTTTCCTACCGTACATTTTGTTTTTCATATAATTTCAATTTCACTGTCTGCCATTATACTAATATTGTAGAATCCTTAATTTTACTGATTTTTCAGATTTCACTCCGCACGTTCTTCTACCTGTCGGCTGAATACTCCAGACACATCACACTATACCCTTTGAGCGCCCAGTGACCAGCGAACTGCGCTGCGCTGATTTCCCGCGGATATACACACTGCGGCTGCGCCAGTGTATTCTCCGCCGCCAGGTCAGCATGCAGCAGTGCCGCTTTCACCAGCTTCAGATCGCGATCTATCGCAAGCGATACTTCTTTGTCCTGATCGGATACATTCACAAGTTTTATGAACAGCCTGTCTCCGTCAACACTCGCCGAAATCCTTATATCACGATCGACGCAGAGACTTTCCACGGCGGTATCGCCCACATACTCGGCGAACAGCTTCTGCACATAATAACTCGGCGTTCCGTAGGCATCGGTATTGTCAAACCAGATCAGATTGGGCTGCCACTGCTGATGTCCGCTCTTTGCCAAAAGCGGCGCATAACACGTCATCACGACATGGTCGGCATTTCGCTCTACCCCCGTCAAAAACGCCGCTTCCGACAGTGCGGCATACCAGTTGTTTCTTCTGTCTGTGATCTCTGCCGCTGTGTGCGCGGCATACTCGCCGATCAGCACCTTGGGCAGGCTGCGGTCATAACCATCGTAACGGCAGTCATTTTCCAAGAACCACTCCGGCTCCTTATAAAAATGCTCATCCACCGCATAAGCTTTGTCTTTATTTCGCTCTAACCATCCGTACGCGAGATCAAATTCCCACCCGCAGTTTTTCCAACCTGCACTCGTAACCAGTCGAACGGCCGGATATTTTTCAGCTACTGCTCTTTGAAATATCTCGTAGCGCGCAAAATATTCCTCTCCCCACTGTTCGTTGCCGATACCGATATATTCAAGATGAAACGGCTCTCTGTGCCCCATCTGCGCACGCCTTTTGCCCCAGCCGCTATCTGCATCGCCGTTGGCAAATTCAATCAAATCAAGCACATCCTGCACAAACGGTGCAAGGTTATCCGTTTCCACTAAAAGTCCCTCATGCCACTGGCACGTCATGCCACAGTTGACAACAGGCAACGGCTTGGCCCCGATATCTTCGCAAAACAGAAAATACTCATAAAAACCGATTCCGTAAGACTGATAATAATCCGACGATTCACACCCTGGCTGCTGATATTCCTCCATCTGCCAGCGGTTCCAGTTGGTGCGCCGTTCTAAGACAGGACCTATGGTGTCCTTCCAGCGATACATATTTTCAATGCTTCGCCCTTCCACGATGCAGCCTCCCGGAAAACGCATAAACTTTGGCTTCATGTCCCGTATCAATTCTGCGATATCCTTTCGCATTCCGTTTTCTCTGCCGCAGAACGTATCATTGGGAAACAGCGAAATAAACTCGAGATCCGCATTGCCTCCTGCTGGAAGCGCGAGAGATAAAAACGCCTTTGGGGACGCTCCGTTTGCCACCAGCTCCGCCTCAACTCTGCGCCAGCCACCGGCCAAACACATCAATTCCCGACTGGCATAAACATTTTCTTGGCGGTCGGAAATCAAGACTGCAATCCTTGTGGTTTTCGTCACACGGACATAACAGGAAAATCGCAAAATCATGCCCGCCTTCACCGCAAACCCCTCGCCGCCGAATCCGGTGTTAGTGATGCCGCAGCCGGCCGCCCCGCCGATACGCGCATAATGGTTATGTATCTTATTTAATGGATTTTCTGAAGCGATCACAAAATCCGTGCTGGGTATCGCCTCCCAACACATCTTATGAAGCTCTGTCCTATTCTGGTCTCTCGCGCGCTCTCCCATCGTCTCTTCCTCCGGGCAGTTAGTGCGCTCTTCCATCGTCTCTTCCTCCGGGCGGTTAGTGCGCTCTTCCATCGTCCCATCATCTGACCCACCGGGAATAGATGGCATACGACCACAATATTCAAACGAGCGGTTTGCCACCAATTCCGCATAAAGCCCTCCATCCCCGCCGTAGTTGATATCTTCAAAAAAAATGCCATAGAGCAGAGGACTTATGTTATTTTGCTTCTTTTGGGTATGGATCTGAATTGTTGTCATATAAAGGCTCCTGTTGTGTAAAAGCGCCCAAGGGAGCGCCATGCTATAAATGCCAATTAAATCTTGTTGCGTTACTGCCACCTTTAGACGGCCGCAAATGCGACTGTGATAACTTTTCTTTGTACATCCTGCCAAATAACTTTATCGTTTTAGGTCATCGTCTCATTTGCAACAAATCGCATTTTCTATTTACTGCTTAACATTGTTATTAACGATGAATACCTCTTTGTCTCGTTTTTTATATCCTCATCGGACACACCATAATAAAGATACAGATCCTTTACGATCTCTTTTAACGCTTTCATAGACTTTTTGTCGCCTGAATAGGAGATACCAAAAATATCCCACCTATAATCAATTTCCATCTCCATCCACCCTCGCTCGGTTCTGATTTCATAGATATGGAAATCCATCGCTATTTCATCGTCGGGAATTTGTGCAATCAGTTCACTGCGGATTTGTATTTGACGAAACATTTCCCTTGCAGTTTCTTCATTTAATACCTCGGGACGTTCAATTTCTCCCATCCCGCTCAATAGTTGTGGCCGATGCTTGATAATCAATCCCTCTTTTGCACTTGCATATTGTTCGATATATTTCTGCTGTGTCTTAGGGATTTCGACTGCACAATACTTTTTCATTGCATAGTCTACAACCTCCTCCAGTGAATGAGCAGATGCACAGATACTTTTTTTTACTCTTCTACGCCTAAATTTATAAATGCACTGTCTTACACGTTCTTTCCACGGCTTCTTTTTTAATTTTCCGGCAAGAAAAATACTGGTTGGCCCGTCAGCGCCTCCAATGATTGAAACTGATTTACTTCCTTTCATTCTAAACCTCCTTGCCTTAATTTGCTGCAATGCGTTAAGTAATTTTCATGATCGCTTGCTCGTCTGCAATCAATTAATCGGGAGTCACCTGCATCACAAATTTCCAACAAACAATTAGTTGTCAAACAAAAAACCTTGAAAGCTCTTTGCTTTCAAGGTTTCTCTACGTGCGTGAGAGGATTCGAACCCCCGACACCTTGGTCCGTAGCCAAGTGCTCTATCCAGCTGAGCTACACACACATATTATATAGTTTCCACATACTATGTGAAAATTTCCCGTGAAATAAATGATGGTATCATTCTATCTCACAGTGCCGCAGACCGGAATCGAACCGGTACTGTATCACTACAACAGGATTTTAAGTCCTGCGCGTCTGCCAGTTCCGCCA
>CAJTYI010000149.1 GCA_910584215.1 uncultured Roseburia sp.
TGTATCACTTCCGATAGAACAGCTATGCATATTTATTCATTTTGATGATATCAAGCGAAACAGCTAATAACCTATACTATTTTATACTAGGTTAGGTCTGATCTGCCGCACGGCGGCAAAGAAAGCCGTGACATCACAGCAGTAAAATGACGGCAAAGACCGGAGTCGTGTCTTTACCGTCATATAAGAATAAAAAAAGGGAATCATAAAAAGAAAGTGTGATAATTTTTCTGTACCTGCTGCCAATTGACGACCTGAAACCAGTCGTTGAGATAGGCCGTTCGATTATTATAATGTTTTAAATAGTAAGCGTGTTCCCAGACATCGACCGTTAAGAGCGGACAGAGATTTTGTGGAAGCGGGGTATCCTGATTCGGGAGCGTGAGTATGGCAAATTCTCCGCGTGCATTTAAGACCAGCCATGCGTAACCGGAACCAAAAACGGAGAGCGCGGCAGTTGTCAACTCCTGTTTAAAATTATCAAATGTTCCATAAAATTTGCCGATGGCGTCCACCAGGGGGCCTTTTGGATGAGAGAGCTCATTTGGTATCAGATGGGAAAAGTAGAATACATGGTTGAAGACGCCGCCGGCATTTCTTTGCACGGGCTGCTGTATGGACACTGGCAGACTGGCGATGTTTTGGAGCAATTGTGTGAGCGTCCAGGAATGATAGTCGGGATAATCTTTTAGAGTCGTGTTGAGCTGGTCGATATAGGTCTGTAAATGGCGGTTGTGGTGCAGCCGCATCGTCTTTGCGTCGATAAATGGTTCGAGCGCGTCAAAATCAAAGGGCAGCGGTTGGTTGCGAAACGGATAGGTTGAATTCATGGGAGAAGCCTTTTTCTTTTATTATATTCGCAAAATTTCATCCCATGCCAGTCTTAGCCGTTTTCTTATAATTGGAAATATAGCATATGTTTTCGGTTTGATTTATTTCCTGCTTCAGATATAAAACAGCATTGCAGATTATTTGCTTTTTTTTCCAGGATAGTGTATACTTTTGATTCAGAGTGTCAAATATAGCTGCGAAAGTTTTTGGCAGCGGATGATTTTGATATGGAGGATGAAAGTTGGCTGATTTGAGAAAAGAAATAGAAAAGCGACGCACATTTGCAATTATTTCGCACCCGGATGCAGGGAAAACAACATTGACGGAAAAGTTTCTTTTGTATGGAGGCGCGATTAATCTGGCCGGTTCCGTAAAGGGCAAGGCGACTGCCCGCCATGCGGTTTCGGACTGGATGGAAATTGAAAAAGAGAGAGGAATTTCCGTTACCTCCTCCGTTTTGCAGTTTCACTATGACGGATATTGCATCAACATTTTGGACACGCCAGGGCACCAGGATTTCTCGGAGGACACTTATCGTACTCTGATGGCCGCAGATTCCGCCGTAATGGTTATCGACGGTTCTAAGGGCGTGGAGGCGCAGACGAGAAAGCTCTTTAAAGTCTGTGTGATGCGTCATATTCCGATTTTTACCTTTATCAACAAGATGGACCGCGACGCCAACGATACATTTGATTTGCTCGACGAGATCGAAAAAGAGCTGGGAATTGCCACCTGCCCGATCAACTGGCCGATTGGTTCCGGAAAAGAGTTTAAAGGAGTCTACGACCGCAACACCAAAAAAGTCATGACATTTGCCGATACGCTAAAAGGGACAAAAGAGGGGCTTGAAAAGCAGATCTCCATAGAGGATGAAGATTTAGAGGCGGAGATTGGAAAGGCGGCACGAGAGAAGCTCTTAGAGGAAATAGAGCTGCTCGATGGCGCCAGCGCCGAATTTGATATGGAGCTAGTGACAAAAGGGGAGCTTTCGCCGGTGTTTTTCGGTTCCGCATTGACGAATTTTGGAGTGGAAACATTCTTGCAGCATTTTTTGCAGATGACCTCATCCCCACTGCCGCGCAGGGCGGATATTGGCGAAGTTAATCCGTTTGACGAGGATTTTTCAGCTTTTGTCTTTAAGATTCAGGCCAATATGAACAAAGCGCACCGCGACCGCATTGCGTTTATGCGTATCTGTTCCGGCAAGTTTAGCGCCGGGATGGAGGTGGTTCATGTGCAGGGCGGCAATAAAAAAATTAAGCTGTCTCAGCCTCAGCAGATGATGGCGCAGGAGCGCCATATCGTGGAGGAGGCATATGCGGGAGATATCATCGGCGTGTTTGACCCGGGCATTTTTGCGATCGGAGATACGATCACCACGGCGAAACCGTTTTGTTTTGAAGGAATCCCTACGTTTGCGCCCGAGCATTTTGCTAGAGTGCGCCAGGTGGATACCATGAAGCGCAAGCAGTTTATGAAAGGGATGCAGCAGATCGCCCAGGAGGGCGCCATTCAAATCTTTCAGGAATACAATATGGGTATGGAGGAAGTGATCGTCGGCGTTGTCGGGGTTTTGCAGTTTGACGTGTTAAAATACCGCCTGCAAAATGAGTACAACGTGGAAATACGCATGGATACACTGCCCTATGAGCATATCCGCTGGATTGAAAATGAGACGATTGACATGGATAAACTTGTCGGCACGTCGGATATGAAAAAGATACAGGATCTAAAAGGCAGGCCGTTATTGTTATTTGTCAACGCCTGGAGCGTCGGCATGGTGCTTGACCGCAACGAGGGGTTGCTGCTCTCGGAGTTTGGGCGGGAGTAAATGCGCCGTGCCGTTGGAATGAGAACCGGCCATACACGCGATGGCCGGGAAATAATAAAATATCAAGGGAGCCGGTGTGTAAATAGTCTGGGACGTTGAATTTGCACACACAGATCAGTGACACACCGGAATGAAGATCATATGGAACAATTACTCGCTTTTCATTTGGATGAAAGTCAGCTGAAACGATTAAATGGCATCGCCGCTGTCATGCAAATTCATGTAAAAATCATAGAACCACAATACTATTTCGTGCCGTTAGAAGACCTTGCCGCTGAACAACTGTCTCCCGTCACGGCGCCCTTTGCAGGAAAAATGCCGGAGGAAAGTCTGCTGTTGTTTTGTGATTTCACGGAAAAACGCATGGATGCCATACTGGCCGCACTCAGCGCCGACAAATTTTGGGTCTCATACAAGGCCGTGCTCACACCGACCAACAGAAAGTGGAACTTCATGCAGCTTCTTTTGGAAATGCGCATGGAACAGAGCGGATTTTCTTCTGAGTAAGGTTTGTTTCAATTATGGTGCTTACAAACAGAAAAAAAGTTTGTAATATTTTATCGGGTATGTTATATTCATAACATAAGGTCAAAAGCTGCTCTTTGCAGAGTGGAGCAAAGAGCAGGAAGTGCTGTCTGGTTATCCGCGTTTTCGCATTCGATTCCAAAACAAATTATTGTGTAACTGACAAATGAGTATAGGTTATTAGCCATTGTTATTTGGATGAATACCTATGAATAGTGGATGCATATTTATTCTATTAAAAAATAGTAAACTTTTTCTTTTATTATGAG
>CAJTYI010000150.1 GCA_910584215.1 uncultured Roseburia sp.
GGAGCGGCTGATCCGGTCCAGCTTGTAGACGATTACCCGCCGCACCTTCCCTTTACGGATCTCGTCAAGCAGTCTCTGGAACTCGGGCCGGTCGGTGTTCTTCCCCGAATAGCCCTTGTCCTTGAAAATCTTGCAGCTGCCGCCTTTCAGCTCATACTTGCAGAAGTCAATCTGGCTCTCAATACTGATACTGTCCTTGCGGTCAACGGACTGTCTGGCATAAATATAATCTTCTCTAATGTTCATTGTAGGCTCCTTTCCTATGGGAATGGAGCTACCAACCTTACAAGTATATTATACCATTGATAGCCCCGGAGGGCAATGTTGTCGGGGTCAGCGCCGGCTCTGGCGGTACTTGCTGAACACGTCATACAGACAGCGCTCAATCTCTTTTTTCCGTTTCTCCTTCTCTTTTGGGGAAAGCACTGGGGTAAGGCTTTCCAGCACAATGTTTTTTCCCTGGAAGGGGACGGTTCTCGTTTCTCTCTGGTAGGTTACGGACTGCACCATCTGGGCCTCCTTTCCAAATCGGGGTTGAAGCCTTCCGTTTCCCTCTTGTCCTATGGGGAAACACGAAAAAGCAGCGCCCGGTAAAGAGCGCTGCCCCTTCGTCTTTCTCCATGCTTCGGGCCAGCTTGGCCCGGGGTCAGGACTGCCAATGTTCATAATAGGCTGCCGCTTCCTCCACGGAGCAGAAGTCAAACACTTCGTACAGTTCCATAAGAACCTTCCGGATGTCCTTTGACTTATAGCCGCAGCTTTCCATCGCCTTGATAATATATCCACGGCAGGCGTTGTTGCTCCATTTGTCTGTCAGCATGTCCTGGATTTCCTGCAAAGATTTTTCCATAACCTGCACTTCCTTTCATAAAAGTTCAGGGAGCCGCACCGTTTTAGTTGGCCTGTCACAAGACAGTGAGAGCGGGCGGCTCCCTGATTGGTTTTGTAAAACAGATTCCCCAGACGGGTGCAGGCCTGTCCACCCCATAGTGTCTCAACTCTCCCCATTCTTATGGCAAGGCGTCCTCATTGCCTGCGACGGCTCACGGCTTGCAAGGCCGCTTCAACGCTCGGACTGTGACTGAACGCAAGTATCCGGGTTCTGCGCCTTATCCGGCGGAGCCAGCCACGGCCCCGCCTGCGGCATGGGCTTTATCGCTATTCCCGCCCCCAAAGTGAAAACCACAATGGAAACGGAAGTCACGGCGGGCCTGTCGCCTGGCACATCCACCCTTCGTATCCGGGTATCTTTTTATTCAGTTTTCAATCTGCCGGAAAGGTCCGTCCGCGCTTCGGGCCAGCTTGTCCCAGGGCGCCTCCGCCTTTCATATACCATTTCATTTTTCAGGCTTTTTCGGTACACCTTAGAAATTATTTTTCAAAAATTTTTCCATGTTCCGAAGCCCGCGCTCGATTGCCAGGCGCACCACCTTTTCGTCCACGCCTTCGGCTCTGGCAATGTCGGTCTTGCTCATGCCGAGGACGAAATGGGCATAGATACGTTTGGCCTGTTTGTCGGGCAGACTGGAAATGGCCGCATGGAGTTCCTGCATGGTGACTTTGCGCTCGTAAATTTCACATGGAGAAAGAGCAATGAACAAGGCCGAGTGCTCAATGCCGTCCTCCCGGTCAAGGGAATAATAGGCCTTGTGGCGGTATGTACGCAGACGGTAGGCCGCCTCCTTGCGGTCAAACTCTGCCATTGCCTCCGCTACCTCGTCAGGCACTTCGATAAAAGAATCCATTGTATAGTACGGGTAAAAATCCCGAAGATTGATGATAGCCATGTTTACCTCCGTTTCGGTGTTTGGTGAATGGGCTGCCGAAACGGAGGCGGCGGGGAACGGCACCGGGGCCGGGCTTCGGGCCAAGTTGGCCCGAGGCTGTCCCATAGAAACAGAAATGCGCCCAAACAGCATGGCGCTATTCGGACGCATGAAATATAACTATCGTTTTTGGATTGAATTATTTCACATTGATTGCCGGAATTACCCTTCCAAGGGGGCGGGCTTTTTTTAATGGTTCAGATAGTTGGATAATAAATAAGGACACAGTGATACCTCTCAATGCTTTTAAGCATTTGATACCGCCATATCCTTGAAAAAGGGTGACTTTAACACACCCTCCATATATTCGATTTTTCGCAAAGAAAAACGGCGGCTTTGATTTTATTCAAAACCGCCATTAGGCTATCTTTATTCTGTCGGGCGCATGAAAACTTTGCCGCCGAACAACGGTTTTTTTTATTTTCCGTTGGGCGGTTTTATCATTTTACTGCAACAGTTCATTTTGTAAAAATCTTTTGATATAAGGTGTGCTTTCTTCGGTTATAGAAGGCATGAACGCCATATATCTACATTTTTGATAGCGTTCCTTATCCATAATGAAGTCATATCCCATAACACATTTAGGATTGCAGTCATTAGGATTCACAAGGCGTTTGCAGACAGACGCTTTTGCAATTTCTTTTTTCATCTTTGCCGGAAGCGTATCTAAAAACCCCATGTACTCATTAAGATGCTGTGGGAAAATTCTAATCTTTATTCCCGTTTTTCTGCAAACGAAAGTAGCTAATGTCTTTTTTGTATCCCGAAAAAGATAGGAAACAGTAAAACCGCTTTTAGCTGTTTTGATTTCACGTTTGCAGTTGCTATCCAGAAGAAAATTATTTATATCTTCTACAAGATTTCTGCTTGCACCGGTAGTCTCTAAAAATTCATCATAATTTTTGTCTATCATGTTGCAACCTCATATTTTTCTGATTGGTAGCCAAACTTCATATTGCATATTATTAGGGTCAGGGTTTAGATAAACCTCTATATCAGGAGCATTGGCAAATTCAAATCCAGAGGTTGGAAGCCATTCTGCTATGATGCGTTGTTCCAATTCTTGAATGGATATCCCTGTACCAGTTCCGCTAAAAATAGCCCATGTACAAGCAGGAACAATATATTCATCTAAGGAATTGTCGATTTCAGCGGAGGAAGATACCGCTATAAAATATTGCCAGTCCTCTTCGTCATTGCACACGCTTACACCCAAGACACCCATAGGCTGATTATTCATAAGCAGTGCAATTTTTTCTAATGTGCCGTTTACAGCTGCATTTTGCCACATTTGCGGTACGGCTGCGAAATTCTTTCCACCTGTGCGGTTGGGATATGAAAAATAACATTATTCGTGACGGAAGTAAAGATGGATTTCAAGTGATGATCCTGAAGATGAAAAACATCATAGAAAAAGCGAACGCAAACAAGACTGCTATCTGTTTTTACCCCGCAGTCTGTGTTGGAAATGCTATACGATTTGCAAGCTCGGGTTATGCTGCTTTTTTTGTGTTTTCAAGTAAAGGTGAGAACAGATACAGCTCTTTTCTGTGAAACCATAGATCAGGCTGGTTGTTCAGGTAGATCATCTGCAAAGCGGCAAGTGCTCCGCTTC
>CAJTYI010000151.1 GCA_910584215.1 uncultured Roseburia sp.
CTCCCGGCTTGTGCTGGATGCGCATGGTGGCCTTCGTCACCCGCGCCCACCTCCGGTACTTGTCCCCAAACTGCGTGCTCATGTACGGCGTTTCCCCAGCCTCATGGCACTTCCGGCAGTATTCCTCCCACAAAAGCGCCATGGTCACCCCAGGCTTCGCCAGCTCCCGGTGAATGTACGGATAGTCCGGCTCCACATACCGGCACCCGCTCTTATACTTACCAGGGAACAGAATCTCCTCCAGCTCTGCGTTGGTGATGTCATCATCCAGCGGCCACGCGATTTGCTTCTCCTTTGCTGCTTGCAGAACGCTGCGGACGGTGTGCCGCGAACAATGTACCGTTGATTCGATTGTTCGTTGGCTGTGGTTGAGGCTATCCAGTCTCAAGATCTCCAGATAGTTTGGCATGGTGGGACCTCCAATTGATATAGTCACAGTTTCCTGTGCTACGCCAATTATACAGGTCCCTTTCTTTACTTTCGTGGAGTGGGGCTCCCTTCCGGCTGGGTGGGGCTAAAATTCCGTGCAGATGGAGCTGCTGGTCCGGTGTATGCAACAAACGCAATAAAAAGACTGTGGCCACCCAAGATATGGGCGGCCACATTGATGCAGCAGGGAAAAAATATGTCGAACATACAGATTTTACCTACCAAAATGCGCATTTCTGTGATATACTGGGGTTGAAAAGTTGCGGTGTGGATGAGGAGGTGGTTTCAAGTGGGTGATCCGGTTGGTTTTGGGGCAAATCTTATTACGATCATTTCGGCCTTTAAGGATCCGGGAGAACTGGTGCGTGCATTCAGGGGCTTACATAGACGCCAAAAGATTCTGGTTGCTGCTCTTTTGATTGTGACAGTGGGCGCGATCATCCTGGTATGGGCTGGCTTTACCGGGGCGTTTACCCCTGAGATCACCCGGGTGATGCTCAGCGATGATGTTCTGAACATGACCACAGGGGATGTTCAGGCGCTGTCCGCAACGGTTCTATACGATAATAACGCAGAGAGCAACGAGGTTCATTGGGCATCCAGCAACAAAGCTGTTGTCCAGGTCGATGATAACGGCCAGATCACCGCTGTGTCCGCAGGCAGCGCCACGATTACTGCGCAGGCGTCAAATCGGAAATCTACCATGAGCGCAGAGTGTATCATCACCGTTGCAGATCCAATGAATGGGTACTCCATCTCGGTGCAGCGCACAGCAGTGGAAAATTACGTCTATATCTATGTCCAGCCGGAGGACGATGACGTTTCACAGATCACATCTACGCAAAGGCCCCTTCCGGCGTAGTGCATACTCCGAACGTTGACAGAAATGACCTGTACCATTTTTATACGGAGACTGGCACATGGACGATCTACGCCGCGTTAAAAAGCCCGCGCGGCACATATGAGGCGAGCAAGCCTAAAGACTTTGTAACCATTGAGATAACCGATATTTCGCCTGACGATACAGATGCGTTTCTCGCCGGGCTACCGGTTATATGGTTCGGATAAATTGGCCCATACAGAGCAAAATATAAACCAATCTGAAAAACTTTGGCCTGTGTCTGTGCGAGGGCAGGGTATGGAGCAGGCATTATGCGGGCGGGCATCTCTGCTGAGGCAGTGTTTAATGAGGCCGCTTATAAGCGGCCTCCCGCAGCGGTACCGCTGCGGGAGCATGAGGAAACATGATCAAATGCAATTCTAATCATATCTCCTGGCACCAACATTCCTGGATGAATCCCATGGGCAACGGCGTATCCAGACGACCAGTAGCGGAACAACGGCCGTCTCAAACACAGTGACCACAGATTGAAAGCGGGGTGATTGATGTATGATTATCTATTTGCAGACGATAGATGATCCCGAAGATAGCGCAAAATTTGAACAGCTTTATGAACATTACCGGTCATATATGCTTAAAATTGCAAATAAGATTCTGGAAAACGAATTTGATGCAGAAGATGCGGTACATAATGCTTTCGTCAGTATTTCCGAACATATGGAGAAGGTTCACGATCCGTTAAGCCATTCAACAAAGGGCTATGTCACGATTATTGTAGAACGGAAAGCGATTGATATTTATCGAAAACGCAGTCGGTTTGTGAGTTTGGACTACATTGAAAAAGAGATTGGTCTCTCTTTTCCACCGCCGGAAGATGATGACGTGGCAAAATGTATTTCTAAGCTGCCGCCGAGGTACCGGCATGTCATCATGCTGAAATACCATCACGGATACAACACAAATGAAATTGCCGATATGTTTGGCATGAAACCTGCTGCAGTCAGGAAGTTGGATCAGCGGGCGAAGGCCAAGCTGGAGGAAATATGCCGAGAGGAGGGCGTTTATGATCTCTGATGAACGGCTGCGCGAAGCTGCTCGGAAGGCCGAAGAGAGCCTGCTCGCCAGTCTCCCGGAACCGGAGGAATGTGAGGCTACGTTCTCGCCGGAGTTTGAGCGCAAAATGGAGAAGTTGATCCGCCATACAAAGCACCCGATCAGGCATCGGATCATGAAGGCCGTGGCGTGTTTCCTGCTGGTTGTTCTGGTCGGCGGAGGCAGTGTGCTGACGTTCAGTATGGAAGCGCGAGCGGCGTTTGTGAGCTGGGTGAGAGAAGTCTATGAAACTCAGATTATCTATCGCTTCTTTCAAACCAGTGGAGAAAACTCGGACAGTATAATCTATCGGCCCACGTGGGTTCCATCGGGCTATAAAGTAACTTTTGAGTCTGTTTCAGATGGTCCTTCAACGATTGAGTATGAGGACGATTTCAATAACCGCGTAGTTTTTACCTATTTCCGAAATACATCTGCACTTGTATTTCAAATAGAACAGGACGGTACAGAAATATACAAACAGGTTTCTGTTAATGGAATCACTGCTGACCTTTATCTTGATCAAGATGAAGGCGATACTATAGCAATCCAATAAAATAACAGTGCATTGACTTGAGGTGTAGAATGTTATCAGAAGGTGATAGCTATGTTACACAATGAGGCGCGAAGGCTACTGGTACAGGCATACGAACAGACCCACGATGCGCAAACAGTGGCAAAGTGTTTCCAGGTGAGTACCAGTACAGTGTATCGTTTGAGCGGACAAATGAAGAAAACTGGCAGTGTAGATCTTCAAACCAGTCAGC
>CAJTYI010000152.1 GCA_910584215.1 uncultured Roseburia sp.
GAGCTGACTGTCACTAATCGATCGAGGGCTTGACCAAATCGCAAGCAGGGCTTGCTTTAGAAGCTGCTATGCAGTTTTGTAAAAATATTGCAGGAAACTTGGAACTCTGTATGAAGTTTTGAAGGTACGAATTTATAGAAAGTTTGTACAAGTGAAAACAAACTTTTTATTGAAAATAGAAATAAAAATACAGATGACGTACATATTGCGTCATCTTGTGTAATATAATTCTATTGTAAGTATCCTATGAAAGCGTGTGGATACGGTTTACAAATAAATAAGATTATGGCGACTTAGCCAAGTGGTAAGGCATGGGACTGCAACTCCCTGATCGTCGGTTCAAATCCGTCAGTCGCCTCTTTTAACCTTGAGATTTATTTCAAGGTTTTTTTGTGCTTTAAAAATTATTTCGGTGTTTATCATAATAGATGCAAGTGTTAATGCAAAGTGGCAGCGCAACGGTGTGATTGGCAATAGACTTTTGCAATGGTGTTCTAATTTGTGATTAGCATATAGACTTTTGTAATAAAAAGGGATATGATTAAGGTATAGTCAGACTTTAAAGTGTGATGAGGGCACTTTTTTTCAAGTCATATCTAAAAGTTTAATTTCAATGTTCATTTCAAGTGAGGTACCGAAAGTGGAAAAGAAGAACAAATTTTTCTATGTATGGTTAGTAGTTTCCACCTTGTTGATCGTTTGCTTTATAACATTTTTTTATATCAGGCAATTGAACCGTACCATTTCAGACAACATCAAAAACTCCATCCGAGAGATTGCAGAACATGATAAAGCGACGATTCAGTCTTATATTGAAAGCTGCTGGGAAGATCTCTATGAGATCGAACAGCGCTTAGTAAGCGATAATTTCGCTTCCCTGTTTGACGCTGAGACAAGAATCGAACTGGAATGTGCCACCAGTGGATTTACGCATATCTATATGCTGGCCGAAGACGGCACTGTATACACAGAGCAGCATAAGAGGTATGTTCCTGGAAAAGATATATCAGACGGGGAACATGACTTTCTTTCATATTTTGAGCATGGTGCGCAGCATGTTGTTGCGCGGTTTGACGAAAATCTAAGGGATGGCCATCATATAGAAGACAGTATTCTTTACGGAATCAGAATAAACGATTTGACAGTGGATGGCACCAAAATGCTGGCGTTGATAGGTATCAGCAACCGCTCATCCATTCGTGATAAGATGGTGATTGACAGCTTTCATAAAGACGGGAAGAGCCGGGGCCACAGCGCTATAGTTGATATAGAGGGGAACTATATTGTAGATATCAATAAAGAGATTTACCGGAATAAAAGAAATAATCTTTTTGAACATTTGTCGGAATCTGCTGTGTCTGAGCTTACAAATGAGGAAGTTGCGCAAAAGCTTCATAATTCGGAAACGTTTGCTTTTTATCATTCCCATGTCGGAGAAAAAGACCAGGAATTGTTTTATTTTATACCGTTTGGCGAAGAAATTGATCTATACTTTCTTATGTCGGTTAATGATGTGGTCTTTATGGAACAGTCGAGAGTATTTGTGGCGATGAGTATGGTTATGCTGGTATTTAGTATGCTGGCTGTCATCGTGATGCTGTTGATTGTGATGAACAACCGGATTAAGACGATAAGGGCATCAGAAAAGGCCCGTTCCCAAAAGGAATTTCTCTCCAATATGAGTCATGAGATACGCACGCCTCTCAACGGGCTGATCGGAATCAATCATTTACTTATGGCCAATATTGATGATGAGAAACAAAAACCCCAGATCAAAGAATGGCTCAAGAAGTCTCACAGCACGGCGAATTATCTCTTGTCCCTGGTCAATGACATTCTCGATATGTCAAAGCTGCAGGCTGGAAAGGTGGATATTATCAAAGAACCCCTGTTGGTGGAAACGTTGGTGGACGAAGTTGCTGCCATGCAGGCCGATCAGATTAAAGGACGCGGGGTGGAGTTTATTGTAGAAAAAGATATTCAGGAACCTTGCATCGAAGGTGATGCGACCCGCATCAAGCAGATTTTAATGAATATTGTGGGTAATGCCGCAAAGTTTACGCCTGACGGTAAGTACATAAAATTTTCAGTCTCGCAGGAGAAAACCGATGAGCAGCATGTCATGACGATGTTTCGCTGCGAGGACGCCGGCATTGGGATGTCCAAGGATTACATCGATAAAATATTCGATACGTTCAGCCAGGAGAGGAACAGAAATACAAGCGGAATCAAAGGAACCGGACTCGGCATGGCGATCAGCAAACTGCTGGCGCTGGCAATGGGAGGCGATATCACTGTCGAGAGTGAGCTTAACGTCGGAAGTACATTCACGCTTATGATTCCCGCTCTGATCGTAAAAGAAATGCCGGATTATTTAACAGAAACTGAGACGAAGAATGAACTTGAGGTCGTTACAACAGATATGATAGAGGAGAGCCGGCCAGTTAAAATCCTGGTGGTTGAAGATGTGGAGCTAAATGCTGAGATACTGCTCGAAATTCTCTCGATGGAGGGATTTGTGACCGACCACGCGCGAAACGGGAAAGAGGCATTGGAAATGTTTGAAAAATCAGAGATTGGCGCGTATGATCTGATTCTTATGGATATGCAGATGCCTGTCATGGATGGGTGCACGGCGTCACGGGAGATTCGTAAATTAGAAAGAGAAGATGCAAAATCTATCCCGATTTATGCCTGTACAGCAAATACATTTCAGGAAGATCGCGACTCGGCGCTCGAGAGCGGCATGAACGATTTTCTGACAAAACCCATTGATGTAACGATATTATTGAAGAAAATCGCTCAAAATGCCAGATAAAACGAACATAGAAGATCACTAAAATGCCGGATAGAACGAACATAATCGAACAATACAAAGCAAGAATTAGTACAACGAATAGGATTAACTGCCACCTTGTCTTGTCTGATTTTTCATCTGCTTCGTTGCCGTCAATCGACGCAGCTACCGCTGCGCCTCATTCCTCTGCTTTGCATAGGAAAGAATCCTTCTGTGCCAATGTATCAGAAAATAATGATTCGTTGTACTAGTGTACTGACCCGTTCATTTTCAGCTAAATGACGCAGAATGAATTTTTAGTCTACAAGGCGGCTGAATGAGGCG
>CAJTYI010000153.1 GCA_910584215.1 uncultured Roseburia sp.
TCACCGGGCGAACCGACACAAGAGGTTGTCCAACCTTGAAAAGACGTGTATCATCACTGGATGCCCCAAAGGCATGCATTAGTACCCCGGCGTTTTGGAGGTTCGGGCAAAACAAGCGCACCTGCCGTTAGGATACCAGTTAGACGCCGCTTTGATATACTGAAAATGAACAGTATATGACTTCCGATAAGAGTCATTTTGCATATTTATTCATTTTTATGGTATAAAGTTTACAGGTTAATAACCTATACTTTAATTTCAGAAGAGTGGCGATTTACCTTTCACTACTTATATAGTGTAAAAAATCATCGTTTTTGTTGCAGGGAACCTATAAATTTTTGCATTTCTTTTACAACAGTTTTTTGCCCACTCATGACATTTTGCTTTGCCAAAGGCCAATGGAAACCGAAATAATAAGCAGCTACAGAATACATATGAGCCTGCATCATTATCATGTATAAGTAAGGCATACAGGCCATGCAAAGAAAGGGATGATTCTATGAGAATTGAGGGATTCGGAAGTATGCCGGCGCAGACAGGGCAGCCGGGGATGAACCAGGAAACAGACGCGTTGAGCAGGAACCTCCAAAACCAGATTGCAAACGCACAGAAGAAACTTCAAGAACTTTCTTCCAACGAAGCACTGACCACGGAAGAAAAAATGAAACGACGCCAGGAAATTCAAAAAGAGATCAGCGATCTGACGAACCAGCTCAGACAACATCAGATGGAGCTAAAAAGAGAGAGACAGCGCGAAAGGGAAACTTCATCAGACGCGGCGGCAAAAAACCAGCAAAACGGTCAAAACACACCGGCAAGTGCCCAGGCAGGTATGTCACAGGCAAGTATGCAAGCCATGATATCCGCCGACTGCGCAGTCAGCCAGGCACGTGTACAGGGCAGCGTCGCTACCAGAGCGGAAGGCCAGGCAAATGTCATAAAGTCTGAAATTAAGCAGGATCAAGCAAGAGGCGTCAATACACAGTCCAAAGAAGATGAGCTCTCCAAAATGGAACAAACGGCCGCAAGCGCCACAGCCTCGCAGATCAGTATACTCGGAAAAGCGAACAACGTTCTCTCCGAGTCGTCCAAACATAACGATGACGAGCAAAATACGGATAAGTCCGAAACGTCCGAATCATTGGAACAAACCGAAAACACGTCAAACGCGAACCGTCAAAAAGCATCAGAGGATTCCTCCAAATCAGAGGATTCCAAGCATGCATCAGATCAAACAGAAGATGAACCGCGTGCCTACTATACCCCTGTAGATATCCGCTTATAAACAAAAATCTCAGGTTCAAAGCTACCGGGCGGGGCAGGAAACAGACCCTTTTGGGGCAGGAAAAAATTGAACAACTGTGCTTTATTTTTTCCTGCCGTTCCCGATACTAGACGCTCTTCCTCGCTTCCAGATATTTTTCTACGATGCCAACAATCACCGCTAAAGCACCAAATATCATCCCCGCGACCGGCCAAATAATCCAGGTGTATCCCCATCCGTTTGTCACGAAGCTCCATATCAGATAAGCCGCCACTACAACCGACCAATAAATACTGGCGATCGCATCGATCAGCTTATTACTCTTTTTCGCAGCGGCCGTAAATTCTTCCTCCTGAAATAGAACCTTCATACATTCGATCTGTGTTTCACCGACAATGAACAACCGCACTGCAACGGAGATCAACAGCAAAAGAACGATCACGCTGCCAAGCACAAATGCTTCGTTTATGCAAGCGCTTATCAACATCGGTATGACAGAGAAAATACAGATCAAGACACCAGCCGTAATTTTTGTCATCCCGCATTTCTTTTCACTTTCCTTTATCTTTTCCAGCTCTATCAGATAACCGTCCATTACTTCAAAGGGCTCCTTTTTTAAATATTCATATTGCTCCATCTTAGAACCGTAGTTGATAAACAGCGCGACCGCTATCCCAACCATGAGAAGCAGCGGAACCACACCTCCCACAACATAAATTGCATCTGAAATGGCATGTTTCCTTCCTTCATCCAACATGGCAAGAACCAATAAAAACGTCGGGCTGCAAATGCACAGCATGACACCAATAGAGATGCCTTTTGCACCTCGCATTGCTATTTCGCGGTAATTCTCTACGTTTTCCCTAGTTAAACGGCGAATATTGACCTTTTGTGAGCCCATATCTCTTTTCCCGTCGACAGTTTTCTCAGCTGCAAGCGCACCTGCACTGCGCTCGTGCTGTTCTTCTCCCAATTCTTCCTGCAATTCTTTTAAATCGCCAAATTCTGAAATCACAATGCCGATCGCTTCGTTTTGTTTTTTACCCTCAGCCAGAAGTTCATTGTATTTATCTTCCATCATCAGCGCCAATTCTTCCCTGATCTTTGTGACCTTTTCCGTGTCTGGAAAATTCATAAACATATTGTCTAAATATGACAAAATTGTCTCCATAACGATATTCGTTCCTTTCTTATACAAAATGATTCACAATTTCCTTCACTAACTCCCACTCTTCGCATTTCTCACGGTAAAATTGTTCTCCCTCGGGTGTAATTTGATAATATGTCCTGCGCTTCCCGTTCGTCTTTTCGCCGTAATAAGATGCAATGTAGCCCATCCGCTCTAAACGCGTAAAGGCAGAGTAGAGGGTCGTCTCTTTCATGACATATTTTTCCTCTGACAGCTCCTTGATCTGCTTGGAAATTTCGTAACCGTAAGAATCCCGTTCCCGCAGTAATGACAGAATCATTAATTCATTGTAGCCTCTCATCACATCACTGCTAATCAAGTAATCACTCCCTCCGCATTTTACTCTATCTGTCGTACTACTTTTGATGTAGTAATTATTACACAGGAACCGCCGCTTGTCAATATAAAAGAACAAAACCGCAGCAACTTATAAAATCGGATGTTCTTCTTCCCTACTCGCGCGCCCGGTGCATGTAGCATCGCTAAATTCATTCTGCGCCCGTATAATCGAGTAGGGGAGATTTCTTCCCTACTCGCCGCGCGGGGTGCGTGCTGCAACAGCAGCTATTTTCACTTCGCACC
>CAJTYI010000154.1 GCA_910584215.1 uncultured Roseburia sp.
ACGATACACCAGATCCGTTGCACCGGCAATCGGGGTCGGCGCGTCTCCCTCTTGCCCGGCGCCTCTCATCCACTGATAGGAAACCTGTTCTATGACCGGTATATCTGCCTCTATAACAAGCCGCACCGTATCGCCGTCAGCGGCACTGGTCGCATACATGCTTTCCGTCCTGCCATTGATGGCAAACCGCCCCTCAAGAGTGACATGATAGTCAACCTGTGTGCTCTTATCCCCTGCACTCACGGTACAGCGATAATTTCCAAGGTCATCCGCCGTGATCTTAGGAAGCACCAATAACCTTTGATTTGCCCCTTCTATCGGTATCCACACAACTTCGCCATTTTCGTCGTATGCCTGTTTTGTCCACCGGTAAATAAGAGAAGCGCTCCTGTTTCCATACGTGACGACCGCTTTCAGCGGAACTTCCTCCTGTCCCGGATAGACGGACACGGTGCACTCCGGCGTCTCGTTGACAAATTCATAAAAGGCAACCGGGAACAGATAGGTGTGCGTCTCGTTTGCATCCGTAACCTCACACAGGTATGTCCCGCAGTCCTCCTCCGTTAAGTTTGAAAGGACGCGGGAAGGCTGCGTACCTCTTATTTTCACATACTCGATTTCACCGTTTTCATTCGTCACTGCCTTTTTCCAGAGATAGGCAGGTTTTGCGTATGAGCCGCCTCCCGCGGGCATCTTACTCGACGCTTCGACCGCAAGCGTGACCTCGGCGCCTGGCTCTGCCCGAATCATCCCTTCGGCGTCCAACTTTGTGGTCGTCTTAGAAGTGAGCGTCTCCTCCTGCCGGAGAAAAAAATCTGTTGTATAGGTAGAACTGCCGCCGGTTGTGCGCGAGTTTACAACGACGCGGTATACTTCTTCTGAATGTTCCAATTCTTCCGGAGTCAGCTCATACGTCGAATCCGTATGCGCAAGCTCCTGCCACTCTGTCGTAAATCCTCCGTTGTCGGGACCCGGTATTTTTTTGTACCATTTAATATCAAGCTTCGGCGTATTGGCAAAAGTAGCCAAATAAGGAGTCAGTGTGATCGGTTCCCAATATTTTCTGTTATAATAGATGACCGGATCGTCACCCCGGATAGTAAAACCTGCAAAGTCCGGTTCTTTGAGCGTAATATCATCGGATTCATCTGAGCAGTATGTCTCCCCGTCCTTTGTGACTTCACAGTAATAGGTATGGTAACAATTCTGCTCCGTGGCTGTCACAACCAACTCTCTTTCAGTTGCGCCCGCAATCGGCGTGATATCGTCATTTGGAGATTTATCATACCATTGATAGGTCACACCCGAATCCGGGTCGAGCACATCGGCTTCCTCCATGATAGCGGAACCTACCCGGTAAGTAACGTCCATACCGCTGCAGCCGGCCCGCGCGGACTGCCAGAGGGTGTACTGATACGGGCACAGTTCCGTATAGATCTTTCTCTGCTGCCCATCCCCCCATGTAGTCAAGCAATAATACTCGCCGTAATCTTCCTGTCTGACATTTGTCAGGAAAAGAGTCGCTGCATTCTGACCGCTTAAGAGCTGATCTTCTCCTCCGTCTGTACTCTCTTTGAACCATTGATACCGAATGGAAGCCCGGTCTATATCCGAGGCAAAAGTAATCTCCGGCTTAATCTTTGCCTCACCGCCTTGCTTGGCATAGCCGCATTTCCAGTAAACGCTGACTTCTTCCCTTAGCGGCTCCACATATCCGGCAGCTGTCACCTTATTCGTCCCATCCGATACCTCACAGACATACTGTACACACCAGCTTTCACCATCATCGACGGCGATGGAACAGGTATTCCCTGTTGCCTCCTCTATCAGGGTCTTTTTCCATTGAGTTATTTTATACCATTTATAGGTGTACTCCGCATACGGATTATAGTCTGCAATGCGGGCTGTCCATGTGTGCGTGGAGCCGCGCAGATAATAGTATAAATCACCGTCCGCCCCCTGTTTTTCGTTCGACTCGATCACGGCGGTAAACCGGTTTTCTTTTGTCGTAACCTGAAACTCTTTGGTGACGGAAGTATCCCCGTTGCTGACCGTACATTTATAGGCAACCGTTCCTCCTGCTTTGCCGGTATGCGGAATATCAAGCTGCGCCGCCGTCTGCCCCTCTAACATCTCTTTTCCACGATACCACTGATATACGATCTCTTTCGCCGGCACGCTGTAATCTTTAGCGGCAACGGACAGATCGACCGGCTCCCCGATATAACACTGTTTTTCTGTGACACTATCGTATGCCACAGTAAGCGTAGTTTCCATATCAACCTGGAACACAAGTGTTTCCGTATGTTTTCCATCTGTCACAACACACTGGTATTCTCCGAAATCGCTTTCCTCGCCGTTCGCAAGGTCAGCCACACGCAGCGTATCGCTCTCCTCCATCAGTTCATAACCTGCCGGACTGTACCACAGATACTCCAGCGTTCCGGTGGTACTCCACCCGTAAACTTTCATTGTCACGCTTTTTCCCGGGCGTCTGATAAAATGGGTTTCTCCGAGCGCATACGCGCCAAACGGCTGCTGCTCGTCAGGCTTTATATCCTCATCTGTGTAAGCCCCTGTCGTCATAATGCCGCCGGCGTCCCCCGGCATCTGCGCCGCACTCCCGGCGTTTGCCGCTAACACACTACCATCTGCTGCCCCTGCAAGCATACAGCTGCAGAGTAAAGCCGCCATTGCCTTTTTGATACAAGAACTACCACTGCCTGTTCCAGATCGCTTCATATTTCCTCTCATTCCGCCGCTCAAGCGGCATTTCCATTTTCCACTTTGTTCCAAGCCGGTTCGGCCGACTTCTTCCTGACAAAAATCTATAGGTTATTAACCATGTTATTTAGATGAATACCTAATGAATCGTGGATGCATATTTATTCAATTAACATATAGTAAACCTTTTCTTTCTCTATGAGTGAAAGCGGCATCCATCGTCTCCTTGGTGTCACAGTCTCTGCTTTTTTCTTCAATATCACAAATCCCGAG
>CAJTYI010000155.1 GCA_910584215.1 uncultured Roseburia sp.
GGTTGGGCTGGCAGGGTTCCGGGCGGCATATCAAGGCTCTTTCCCTCAAAAGTAGTAAATTGGTAGTAAATTCAGCTTGAAATCCTGCTTGTATGCCCGTAAATCAAGGCTTTTTTGAGATAATCAACCATTTTCAAGATCATAACCTATAGTTTTTTACCTGTTATGGGAACGGAGTGAAAAGTGGCAAGTATAGGCAAAAGTAAAAAATAAAATGACAGACCGGTTAAGTTCATGTAAAATAAAAATAACAAGCGCCGCGAACGCAAATATCATGTAAAGAGGCGCGTAGGAGTCGAAAGAAGCGCAGAGGAGTCGAAAGAGGCGCGTAGGAATCGAAAAGCCGCTGCGGAAACGGGCGGCAGACGAAAGGAGGCAGGCAGGTGGCGATCTTTGGAGAGAAATCAGAAGAAAAAAAGAGGGTGAGCGAGCTAAGAAACAGCATAAAGAGCTTAAAGAAGCGGCTGATGGACGCGGGAATGGACAAGGCTTCTGCCAATAAAAATTTAAAGGAGCTTCAGGAAGCCGTAGAGGACGGGGCCAGACAAAACAGCAGTTACCAGAAAGCATATGCCAGTTTGGAGCGCGCGAACCGGACGATCGAGCGCCTGTTGGAGGGCATGGATTTTTGTGATGAGCAGGAGATTGTCAGAAATATCTCCCAGTTCACAAAAGATCTGCATCAGGTTACGCATGTGTGCCTGCTGCGGGAGGACGATACGGACTTTATCTCCACGCGCAGCTATATGGAGCGCATCTCCTGTGAAAGCCTGCGAAAGCCCGGGGCGCTTCTGATGCTGCGCAGTGAGCTTGAAAATCTGCGGGCGGTTTTCGCCGACGCCATGGGGTGGCAGGCGCCGGAATTTTTTGCACTCGCCTATTATCTTTTGCACGGGCCTGAGGATGCGCTGGGGGAGCTGGAAAATGAACAGCGCAACCAGATGATAGCGGATTATCTGCGCGACCATTTTCTGCTCTATTTTTATAAGTTTTGCGAACAGGCGGGAGTGAAGGAGGAAGTGACGGAGCTGATACAGGATTATATTTACGGAGAGGTCATTTTGCAGGAACCATAGGTTAAAATTGTACTAATAATCTAAAAAATGTCTTGTATCTTTTGTGCATAATTAACTTTATAATAAAAATGTAAAGTCAATTAAGACATACAAAAATGTTATCACAGGAACAAGGAGGGTTTGAAAATGAAAAAGAAAGTAATATCAGCTTTATTATGTGCAGCAATGGTGGCGTCTATGGCAGCATGCGGCGTGAAGGAGCCGGACACCAACGCCAATAACGACGCGCAGAACAATCAGGCGGAGGCTGACAACGACGCGAATGACGATGCGAACGATGATGCACCAGCGCCGGCGGGCGATGCCGTTACATTAGTTTATGCGGAGGTAAATCCGCTGGATACCATCGTAGGACAGACGGCGACAAAGTTTAAAGAGACCGTAGAAGAGCTGTCTGGCGGCTCTATTATCATCGACGTGCAGGCCAGCGGCGTGCTCGGTTCCGAGAACGACGTTCTTGACACCATGCTCGGCGGCGGCGGTACCATCCAGATGTCACGTATTTCCGCATTTGCGCTTACAAGCTACGGCGGACAGAAGTCCATGCTTCTCTCCCTCCCGTACACATTTGTGAGCCGCGAGCATTTCTGGAACTTTGCAACCTCTGATCTGGCAGACGAGTTCTTGCTTGAGCCTTCCGAGAACGGCAGCGGTGTGAGAGGTCTTTTCTACGGAGAAGAAGGTTTCCGTCATTTCTTTACGGTTGATCCGGTTTCCGGCATCGAAGATCTGGCAGGCATGAAACTTCGTGTTTCCAACGACCCGGTTATGAACGGTCTTGTTGAGGGACTTGGCGCAAACCCGACGGTAGTAGCGTTCGGCGAGCTGTATTCCGCATTGCAGACGGGCGTGGTTGACGGCGCAGAGCAGCCGATTGCAAACTACAAATCCAACGCATTTCCGGAAGTGGCAAACAACCTGATCTTAGATGCACATACATTGGGCGCGATTCAGGTTATCATCACCGACGACGCTTGGAATTCTCTGACAGCAGAGCAGCAGGATATCCTGATGCAGGCAGGCGAGATCGCGTCTGCATACAACCGTGAGATTTCCGAGAGCGCAGAGAAGGAAGTGCTTGACCAGTTAAAGGCAGATGGCTGTAATGTCGTGGAAGTTACCGATATGGCACCGTGGCAGGAAGCTGTAAAACCTGTTATCGAAGAGAATATCAAAGGTCAGGAAGACTTATATCAGCAGATCGTAGATATGCAGTAAAATCACACCAATAAGCAACATCTTGCAGTGTGTTTTGGGTACAGAGCGAACTCACTCCCTCTGTACCCTTTTTTACCTTAAAAAATAGAAGGAGGTAGAGAAGATGTCCAAATTTTTTGAGACTGTCGATAAAATAAAGCCGGCGTACGATATTACATATAAAATCGTTCTCTTTGTATGTAAAATACTTTTGATTGCGGATATTGCAATTACGACAATGGCCGTTATCGGACGTTATGTATCTTTTGTTCCCGATCCGGCTTGGAGCGAGGAAGTAGTGCTGACGCTGATGTCCTATATGGCGGTGCTCTCGGCTGCTCTTGCCATCCGCAGGGGCGCGCATATCCGTATGACAGCGCTCGACCGCTATCTGCCGAAAGGATTGATCAAGTTTTTAGATATCCTTGCGGATATCTGTGTGTTTATCTTGGCGATTGTTATGGTAGTGGTCGGATTACAGTATGCGACCGGACTTGGCGCGAAAGCAAGCTATGTCAGTATGCCGTGGCTGTCTAAGTTCTGGATGTATTTTCCGGTGCCGCTCGCGGGTTTTGCTA
>CAJTYI010000156.1 GCA_910584215.1 uncultured Roseburia sp.
CCGCGGCAAAGGCAGCTTATATCCATCCGTTCATCATGCGTCTGCCCCAGGGGTACGACACCGTCATCAGCGAGGACGGCGGCAACATCTCAAAGGGCCAGAAGCAGCTCCTTACCATCGCCAGAGCCATGCTCTATGACGCTAAGATGCTCATCCTGGACGAGGCCACCTCCAACGTGGACACCAGCACGGAGCGCAAGATCCAGAAAGCCATGCGGGAACTGATGAAAGATAAGACCTGCTTTGTCATCGCCCACAGGCTGTCCACTATCCGGAATGCGGACTATATACTTGTAGTAGACAGAGGGGACATTGTGGAGCAGGGGAATCATGAGAGCCTGATGGAACGGAAAGGATTCTATTATAAGCTGTATGCCGCGCAGTTTGAGTGATGTGGAATTTTACTTAAGCCTGGGGTTTGCGCGCCGTGACTGGGAGAGGCTTTTGAAGTATTTTTAGCGGAATCTGCATAAAATAGGCCAAAAGAGCCATATGCAACCGCCGGTTGACAGATTTCCAAGCGCAATTGGTAGTTGTCAACCGGCTTTTTTGCTACGATTGCAGCATCCAGGGGGACAGCGGATGAGAGCTTCCCGGGCATGACGCCTTAACCCGGGGCGGAGAAGACTGCCACAGGAGGACGGCCTTTTTCGGACACGAAAGATGCCGAAGCGCCATGGAAGCTGCGGCGCTTGCAGACGGTTCGATGGCCGGCCGCGTCCCCTGGGAAAAGCAGGCACGGAGCGTGCGGAAAGGAAAAGCTGCAGAAGCGGCAGGAGAAGATATGATATTGGCTGAAAAAGTTATGGCACTGAGGAAGAAAAACGGATGGTCACAGGAGGAGTTGGCGGAGAAGCTGAACATTTCCAGACAGTCCGTGAGCAAATGGGAGAGCGGGGATTCACTTAGATAAAGATACCACACCATTCCCACGCTGACTTTTGCTCAACCGATACAGCCGGAGGGCTGGATAACAAGAAAAGGCGGTATGCGCCCCGTAGAGGGGTAGCGTACCGCCTTTTCTTGTGGGGGGTTTCCAAAGGGGGCAACGCCCCCATTTGGCACACGACTTTGCGAAGCAAAGTGTAGTGTGTTATACGCTCTGTCGGCGTTGCCGTGAAAATGCCGTTGCCGCCGGGGAGGGGCGGCAGGAAAACAGGGCTGTGCTTGTGTGGCGTGGAGCCGCAAGCGCAGGTCTGTTTTCATCAGCAGACAGGGCGTATATGAAAGCCCCCGTCCCTCGTCCTACGCTCCGACTTGTGGACAAAGTGTCCCGAAGTTGTGGCTACACTCCCGGAAAAGTAACAGGACAGCGGGTAACCGTCAAGGCTGAAATGAACGGGTTTACACCCGGCCTTGACCGCCACCCGCCGTCCCACTGAATGGGTGGACAAGGCGGCCAATCCCTCAAAGTGCTTGTCCGCGCTCTTTCTGATTTTGAGGTATTCAGTTTTTCAAAATTGAATAATCAAAATAAATTTTTTCGATTGAAAAAATTTTATTTGTTATCATCTTCAATGCCATATTTTTTCTTTTGCCGAATCACATAATTACTGATTTTTTCATCATATAGTGGATACTGGTAATCCAACTGGCATGCCACTTCTGACGAAACCTCCCGGAACAATGCCATACATTGTTCAAAGGATTCCCACATATGGGGATAGGAATCCATATTATAAGTGGACATAAGTCGTTCCCACAATTCCTCTGGGACATATTGCTTCATAAATTTATAGTTTTTTCCCAAACTGAAATGAAATCCCTGTTTGATACCAATCAGCCAGGAAATCATGCGAAGCAATTCTTTTCGTACTATATCATTCATATGGTCAATAGCAAAAAGAATTTCTTTGCGGCATAAGCCCTTTACTACATATGTTGTAGTATTCCAAAATTCATTACAGCAATCGTCAAACATTCTTTGAGTAGGCTTCTGCAAGTGGTAGTCTATATCCGTTGGTATTGGCGGCTTTACGATACGGTTGTCTTTATCCAACAGTAACTTTACCAGTTTATCCCATGTAAAATACTCGTCTATCAGTTCCAGCGGCAGCAAAGTTAAATCTATCTTAACATCATCAGTAAACAGCATTAAATATGAAAATCCCTTTTCTACAGCTGGAAATAATTCCATATCTTCCGGCTTTTGCAGAATCAACCTTTCACCAAATATATCTAGCCATTTATCATCACTTGTGAAGCTGTCCATATCCGTAACAAAAAAAGTAATATCAAAATCCTGAAAATCATCAGGCGGAATATTTGTATTTGTTCTAGATCCTTCCAAAGTAACCATGCGAATGCGTTTGTCTGTTTTTGCAAAATTCAAAACAATATCATAAACTTCCTTTTCTGATCTCATTTTTATCTCCTCCAATTATTGAAATAGGTGTGAAACCATTTTAGGGCTTTCCCGCCTTGATTACCCTTTAGCAAAGACGGGCGGGACTGTCAACGGCGGCGCATGAAATGCGCCGTTCATCTTGACCATTGACTGGCTCGGCTGGCTTTGCTATTTATTTTCTAAACTTTTATGCTTGTAGTTTTCGAGTTTCTTTCAGAATTGTTTAAGAATTTTTCAAATAGTATTCATTCAATATATCTGCTAAGGCTTTTGGATTTTCTTCATTGACAACATGGCCTGTATTCTCAATAATTTTCAATTCTGCGCTTCTAATACTTTGTGATAAGTAATCCGCTGATTTCATATTTG
>CAJTYI010000157.1 GCA_910584215.1 uncultured Roseburia sp.
ACCCGATGCCCCAAAGAAGCACGCTTAGAACCTCTGGCATTTGCTCAATTCAGAAGAAAAGCAGAGACGGTGACGCCAACTCACGATGAATGGCCGCATTTACTTTGTGAAAAAGTTAAAATTATTAAAAATTTACGATAGAATAAATATGCAACACATAGGAATAATTACTCAGTCAAAACAACGGCTAATAACCTATACTTTACAGGTCTCCGTCTACATCCATATTCAGCTGCTGCCGCATCACAAGATACAGCTCGTTCTCTTCCATATGCTGATCAAACACGAGCTGCAAGAATACCCCCTGATCTTCTCTGGGCAGGCAATACTTGCGATACCACGCGTCATGCCGACCGTTATCGCCTAATTCCCGCACATATCCCATCAATTTGCGCAGCATATAAGCAGTGTGCCCGACGTCCGCAAAGCAGTCATTAAAATAAAAACCTTCCCACACGCCGTACTCGGCATCCCGCATTTTTTGGCGCGCCCGTTCAAAACAGGATGCCGCATTTCCAAACAGCACAAACGCCCGCTCAAAGTCTTTTTTCTGTAATGCCGCATAACCGCTGCCAAAAAGCACCGTCCCCTTTGCGCACGCGGCGTGCAGATACGCTTGCAGCCCCAGCGTAGTCTCAAAAAGCAGAAACTTTTGTGGCTCGCTAATACCTGCACAGGTCGTTTGGCACTGCCTTTGCAGCGCCTGCAAGCCGGATAACCCCGCCGCACATATGCCGCATAACTTTTCAACCTGTTCCGTCAGTGATACATCCCCGCTCAGCCAGCGCACCTCCCTGCAGTTATTCGCCCGATCTGCGATGATCTGGTGGGCAAGAAGACGCACATTTTCGGTATAAAACTGCTCTCCGGCATGTTCGTCCTCATGGGTTCCGTAGGAAATCATAGATTTTGCATATTGTCGGAAGCATGCCGCCACGCTGTCATATCCGCCAAAATAATCTCCCGCAAACTCCGTGCTTTGTATCTCATCCCCGATCACTCTGTTGTTCCAGATCTTCGCCAAAGCATCCAGATAGTAGGTATGCGGCCGCACATTCGAGCAGTTGATGATCCAGAGTGCATCCCCGCGATTTTTTAACACCTCCTGCAATTCCCGGTTGACAAACTCTACCGAATTGGGCAGCATCGTGATATGATTGGCAGCTTGCAGATCATAAAAAGAGACATGGTAGTAGATTCCCTGCATACTGGTATCGTTCGGATTGGGCATCGCCTCCGCCCGGCCCGCATGATTTTCCCTTCTCCTGCTCACCATTCTTCCGTAACCGTTATCAGCGCGCACTCTGATGATATCATCAGCAAGCTCAATATAGCCCTTATCATAGAGCTCGATAATCTCGCCATAAAGATTCGTACAGAAAATCGGATGCTCCACCTGTCTGCGCACCAGATCACACTGCATCTTTATAATGTCACTGATGAGCTTTCCCCTCTTCGCGGGCGTGTCAAAGGCTCCCGTGGTATCATATTCCCAGAACGGCGCATCTCCCTGCCCTCGAAATCCCACATTCCAAACGACCTTATAGTTCTTCTGGGCAGCCACACCATCCTCCCAAATCTTTAAAAACTTTTGCTGATACTGCAAATAATTGGGCGGCAGCTCGGGGTAAGCGCGCACGAACATCCCCGCTCCTAAAGGTTCCGCGTGGTGATGGGTAATCCACAGCCCCATGTCGGAGGCTAACTGTCTGTTTTTGATGGACATTTTGTCCGTTCCGGGTATTGTGATATTGCCGCCGCATCTAAGCAGCGCTTCAAACGCCATCTTCCAGCCGTCGTCACCTTGTTGGTTATAATTCCACTTCAGCAGCAGCACCTCGTCATTGTAAAACCAACCGCGAAAACGGACGGCTCTCTTTTCAGACAGAAAATCAGTCTCCTCGAGCAATTCCCGCTCTCTTTTTTCTATTTTCTGATCCATCCAAAACCAGAACGGCAGAATCCCCATATACGTCTTACTGATATGTAAAAGCCCGTAGATAAAGCCAAGCTCATCTTCAGCCCAAATCTCAATCACATCTGTCCTGACCTTGATGCGGTACTGTTCTTCCATTAGCCCGCCATTCGATTCCTGCAAAACGATACGGCCTCCCGCCTCATCCGTCGTATAAAAGACCTTCTCCTGATCCCGCTTTAGTATCGCAACGGCATTTTCGATGCCTTTGGTCTGATGCTCTAACCCGGTGGTATCTATCCTTGTGTTGCCATTCAATAAAAACATGTTTTTCCTCCGATTGCAATTTTGATAGCACTCCCCATTGGAGTTGTTTTCTATCATAAAGTATAGGTTATTAGCTCGGAAACATGATACCATATAAATGAATAAATATACAAAATGGCTATTAATTGGAAGTGATATACTTTTTATTTTCAGTATATAATAGCGGCGCCCGGCAGACAGCATAGCGGCATGTACTCTTGTTTTTGCCCGAACCTCCAAAACGCCGGGGTACTAGCGCATGCCGTTGGAGCATCCAGTGATGATACGCGTCTTTTCAAGGTTGGACAACCTCTTGTGTCAGTTCGCCCGGTAAAGACAGAAATACATTTTGCGGATTTCGTGTTCCCCTTGACGCCCCAGTGAATCAAAACAGACACGCCGAGGCAACTGTCTGAGCTGGGGAAACTTTCGTATCTCACTATGGTATCAGCGAGTTTTGCCGCAGGCGTGTCATTAGGGATTTTGTG
>CAJTYI010000158.1 GCA_910584215.1 uncultured Roseburia sp.
CATACGCTTACCCATAAGCCGCTTGTGCCACACTTCATAAAATAACATAAACGCTGGGAAAAGGCAACTTACCCGGAGAGTAGATCCATGACGGCGTGGAAAAACACGATGGAGGTTGCAGTGCACTTCATTGCGCAACTAATCTGAGTGGGGAATCACAAGGACCGGTCTACTCGATACATATGACATATACGGACACGTCACTGAAAAAATGAAGAAAGCCCGCGCCAACCGGGCGGAGGCTTTTATCCAGGGTATTTCCGGGCTCTAAAGGGAAACGCCCCACCAGCAGGCATGAAAAAGCCTGTAACCGCAAGGGTTACAGGCTTTTTATGGTGGACCTGAAGAGAATTCGAACTCTCGACCTCTCGGATGCGAAAAGACTCAGAAAACTTTTTTGGCTTGTTTCTGCTCCTTTTAGGCGTTTCCGCTGGAGTTCACTTCATCTGTAAGCCTCTTTAACGAGGTGTTCTCCATGTGTTCCGGCCGCGTCTGTGGCAGGTTCTGTGGTCAGAAACGCTTCCCGCCTCTGACCATCGGTTTTCCGTCGATGCTGAGCGGGAAGCGTTTCACATTTTTGCTGTCTGCATTGTAACTCTGGCAGGAAAGCTTTGCAACGGTTTTCTGTCAAAGCAGGCACTCAAATTTTGCGTAGGAATTATACAAAGAATTAGAGCCCGATTAAAATTTAGAGTTCCATGTGTATTTTCTGCACGTCAAAATATTCAGTTGCTAAATTGAAAAAACGACTAACTGGATAAAATATGACGTAGAAATGGTAGGCAAAATGCCCTGCAGCACAGATCATTCACCGAACGGTCGGTGAACGGGCTAAACCGGAACATTCAAAGCTGGCATTGAGGTCCGTGTGCTGAAACAGGAGGCTGTCCCCGTACCAGAAACGGTAGCGTACCTCCGCGCAGAGGCTCTCGTGAATAGTGCGCTCCATGCGGCCCTCCACCGGAGCCCGGAGGGCCTGCCGCCGCTCGTTCAGCAATTCGACTTCCAGGTGGTACTTCCCCTGACGAACCACCGCACCGGAGGGAAACCACTTTGCAATTCTGGCGCCCCGATAGGTTGCCAAGCGATATTCCTTGTCTCCATAAAAAACGGAGCAGATACAGCCAGTGAAGCCGCCCACAGGCAGGGGGATCGTCGCAATTGCAAGCATCAGACTGCCGCACTCCGGCCCGTCCCAGACGCACTGCGTCCAGAGGTACTTGTCGGGAAAGGAGCGGCCCCGGTCCGTCTCAATGTATCCGATTCCATCGGAAAAATCCAAATGCTCACCATTCAGTTCCAGCGCGCCGCTCAGAGAATGCCCCATGCTGATGACGCCGTGGGCGCACTGCATCCCTGCGAAAAATCGAAACGGCCCCATAATGTCAGACCGCAGAGCGGTAAAAGGACCATAGCGCAGTGAGCCGCAGAGGGAAAGATTGTCCTGTTGGATATGGAGGTCGATTCCCTGACTGCCAAAGCTGGACTGTCCAATCTGTACCTGGAAAGGCTGCCGGGAGACTTTCAGATGTGCTTCCGGGTATTCCAGCCACCACGCCTGATCCTTTGAAATGACCTGGAGGGAGGCGGTGCGGCGTCCATCTCTATCGATATGGAATGCGGGAATCAGCGCGAGAGTCTGCCCCTGCGGGTTCTGTTGCTTGAAGTACCAGCCCTCAAAATAGGGGCCTGTCCTATTTGTATCGCGGAAAAATCCCATAATTTATCACCCCGGATTCAGTTTTCCCTGAATCTGGGGATTTTATATGGAGTTTCTTTTGACTGGAAAGTTGCCTAACCGATCCAAAATATTTGTCATATATCTCATTGACCGTTTCGATGTAAATGATAAACGAAGGGTGATCTTTATCCCACCAGCTGGACAAATACATATTCTTTCGCTGGACGTATCGATCTCTTACCGTAAGCCACAGCCCCTCTGCTTTGAGTCTCTTTGCTTTTTGTGCAACATCGTGAGAATCAGGAATCTCATTCCAAACATATTGATCCTTTCCGTATCCCCAGGCATTTTTGTTGTGAATCAACCTACACAGTTTCCCTTTAGAATTTCTGGAAACAATTGCAACGTCGAATTTTAATTTAACTGTGGGTTCATCTCTAAAGTGTAACAGAGCCGTCAAACAGGAAGTTGAGTCTTGTGATTCGGAAAAGCATATCAGGCCCGCCGCTTTATCCAGCAAAATGCGGATGGTATCTTTCAAACCGCGCAAATTATTCCAATACGCTTCCGGTGCTTTAATGATTTCGAGATTATAGTCAAGGTCGAATGGCCCATCGCCATTTCTCGTCACCATATTCCTCGCACCACTGCCCACAAGTGTAAATTGAGCGGAAAATCCCTTTTCTTTTAGCATTAGGCACACTTTTTTCAGTACAGAGGAACAATCTAAACGATATCTTTTGCACTCTGCTTCATCAACAATTCTGAACATTTGTCTTCTTCCTTTCTGCCCATGCCTCCCATTTAACATTTCAATGTTAAATCGTTACATT
>CAJTYI010000159.1 GCA_910584215.1 uncultured Roseburia sp.
TCCAACCTTGAAAAGACGTGTATCATAGCTGGATGCCCCAACGGCATGCGTTAGTACCCCGGCGTTTTGGAGGTTCGGGCAAAAACAAGAGCACCTGCGGTTAGGATACCGGCTGGACGCCGCTCATATGCTGAGAATAAAAAGTATATCACTTCCAAATAAAAGCCGTTTTGCATATTTATTCATTTATATGGTATAAAGTTTTCAGGCTAATAACCTATACATTTTAGTCGATTCCACCATAAAAAACAAGTCACACCAAAAGAGTTTTACAACTTCCTTTGGTGTGACACACAATACCTCCCTGTTACAGTCGATATCTACTTAAATCGTATTCTGGCAAGCACGATCATTCGACGGATTCTGCGGCCGTTTCGATCGGCATTTTCCATATTTCCCCGGTCGCCGTTTGGTCTCCATTTTCCTCGACGATGAAGATTGTCAACCCAATTATTGTCTCCTCTTGATCAAAGTTATAGCAAGTCACGACACCCCGGCCATCCACAAAATCTTTTGGATAAAAATAGTAAGTTCCACCGCTTACGCTGTATTCCTCCTCTCCTAATTTTTCGTGTGACTCTTCATAGAAATATTCATAGCGCCCGTTTTTGAGGGTAAGCTGCTCTTCGTCGATTTTACTTGCGAGGGCAAGCGCTTCCTCTTTTTTGCCTTGCTTGATCTGCTCTTGTATCTTATCACAAAGCTCAGCTGCCTCTCCTCCCCACGGCTCGCCCTGGGAATCTTCTGCGTCGCCTTCATCGCCATCCTGCGGATTCCATTTTTCTTCCATCACGCCGATATATGCAGCCGCAGCCTCCGGGTCTGCCTTAGACGGATCGATCGGAAGCGTAAACAAAAGGTTCATGCCCTCATAGGACTCGTTCGGCGCAATAGCGCCGCTTGTCTCATCGTAATTGTAAGCCGCTGTATCGTAAAATGTTGTGTCAGAGACACAGAGGTAGAGCGTGCGATCCGCAAACATCATAATATCGTCACACTCAATAATACGGTAGAGCACCCCGTTTTTCACCGTATCAGAGTAACCTCCGCCAATGCCGCCGGCAATGTTATAATTCCATGGCACCAACCCCTGAATCAGCGGTGATATAAAGAATTGCAGATCACCGTATGCGTCATCGGAAGTATCCGGCATCGGCGTACCGTCGATCCGCTCGATCGCAACCGCCGCATAGGTACTCTCAAGCTCCGGTGCTGCATCCGACAAATCACTTTCGACCAATCGGTCGCCGGTCGTGATGCCAAGCAGCGTCACACGATAATCGCCGGATTCTTTTGCCTCGTCGAAATACATGGCATTTTCTCCACGAAACGCTTCTGTAATCGTATCATTTCCCATTTCCTCGGCGAGTTCCACTGCATTTAAATAGCGGACAGCCGCGCCGACGGTCACGCCTGTAAACATAACTAACGCCGCCGCTGCAATTCCAACTTTCCATGATTTTCTTTTCTGTTTTGTCATAGCGCTACGCTCCTTCCAATTGCGGAGGATTTCCCGGTTCACTTCTTCCCCCGGCTTCAGCTCCAAAGTCAGGGCCGCCTTTAAGAGCTCCTCCAATTTTTCATCACAGTTTTTGTTATTTCTCATAGCCATGTTCCTCCAATCTTTCTGCAATCATGGTTCTGGCCGTATACAGCCTGCTCTTTACCGTACCGCGCGGAACGTGCAGCGTCTTTGCAATCTCCTCGATACTCAGCTCCTGCGAATAGTAGAGGTATATGGGAATCCTGTATTTTTCCTTTAATGCCGCTGTTTCCATTCTTACAAGCGTCGCGAGTTCCGCAGAAAGGTAGGACTCTTCCGGGGACACCGTCCAAGGCGCCTCCGGGAATTCCCAATTTTCCTCCATATACTGCTGCGGCGCGATCCTTTGCCTGCGCGCATATTTCTTTTTTTGATTTTTCCAGTTTCCCATGGCGATGCCGAGCAGATAATTCTTAGGATTTCCCGCGCTCTCGATTTTCTCCTGGCGCTCGATCGCTTTTAGCATCGTCTCCTGATACAATTCGTCTGCATTATCCCTGTTTCCCGTCAAATGATAACAGAAAGCATAGATATTTCTCCCTTCTGTCTCAATAAGATCTGCGAATTCCTGACGTGTCACAATGGTCTCCTCCTGTACGTTTTTTGTCAGACTGTTTTTGCCCTTCACTGATATATTGTCGCCGCAATCGGGCTGGTTCGATTTTTCGCATTATTTGCACGCAAACGAAATAAGAGTTATTTTTCCCTGCTTGTGGCTAAGCTGGTATAGGTTATTAGCCACTGTTTTGATTGAATAAGTATTGCTATGTGCTGCATATTTATTCTATCGTAAACTTCTTAAAAACTTTTTCTTTTTCACAAGGTAAATGCGGCAATTCATCGTAAGTTGGCGTCACAGCCTCTGCTTTTTTCTGAATGGAGCAAATGCCAGAGGTTCTAAGCGTGCTTCTTTGGGGCATCGGGTGATACG
>CAJTYI010000160.1 GCA_910584215.1 uncultured Roseburia sp.
TCAATATAAAGTAAGTGTCTGCATACTGTGTACACTTTGTATTCAGCAATGAATTGTACAAATCACGGAACATCTCCGGATCACTCGGCGAATAAAATCCGTTGATCAACTGCATCAGCACTTTGCGGATGTCCGGGTCACTGTTAAAGATCTCCATCGGGTCATAACTGCGGCTGTGTTCGTAGGCGATGACCTCATCGGACGTCAGGCCAAAAATAAATGCATGCTCGATTCCGACCTCTTCCACCATCTCCACATTCGCACCGTCCATCGTCCCAAGCGTCAGCGCGCCGTTTAACATAAACTTCATATTGCCGGTGCCGGACGCCTCCTTGCTCGCGGTGGATATCTGCTCCGAGACATCGGCAGCCGCAAAAATCCACTCCGCATTGGACACCCTGTAGTCCTCTATAAATACCACCTTGATCTTACCGCCGATGCTGCGGTCATGATTGATGACATCGGCGACACTGTTGATCAATTTGATGGTAAGTTTTGCATTCTTGTAGCCCGCCGCAGCCTTTGCGCCAAAAATAAATGTTCTGGGATAGAACTCGATATCCGGGTGCTCTTTCAACTCATTGTATAAATACATAATATGCAGAACATTTAAGAGCTGACGCTTGTACTCGTGAAGCCGCTTAACCTGGACATCAAAAATGGAGCGCGGGTCAACCTCTATATTATTGTGCTCTTTGATATATTTGGCAAGCCGCACCTTATTGCGGTACTTGATATTCATAAACTCCTGCTGTGCCTTCTCGTCGTCCGCATAGATTGCCAGCTTTTCCAAATGTGAAAGCTTCACAATCCAGTCGTCCCCTATATGCTCCGTCACCCAGTCGGCAAGCAGAGGATTACCGTGCAGCAGGAATCTCCGCTGTGTGATACCGTTGGTCTTGTTGTTAAACTTTTTGGGGAACATCTGGTAAAAATCGTGCAGCTGTTCATTCTTCAAAATCTCGGTGTGCAGTCTCGCCACACCGTTCACCGAATAACCCGCCGCAATCGCCAGATTCGCCATCTTTACCTGGCCGTCATAGATGATCGCCATCTTGGCAATCTTATTGTTGTCGCCCGGAAAACTCGCCTGAATCTGTAACAGGAAACGGCGGTTGATCTCCTCCACGATCTGATAAATACGCGGCAGTAAGCGTGAAAATATCTCGATCGGCCATTTCTCGAGAGCCTCGGCCATAATCGTATGGTTAGTGTAAGCGCAGGTCCGGGAAGTAATCTCCCACGCCTCCTCCCAGCTTAATCCCTCCTCATCCAGAAGAATCCGCATCAGCTCTGCCACGGCTACGGTCGGATGCGTGTCGTTTAACTGAAACGTCACTTTCTCATATAATTTTTGTATATCGTCATGGTTCTTTTTATATTTCGCGAGGGCGCGCTGCACACTCGCTGAGATAAAGAAATACTGCTGTTTTAAACGAAGCTCTTTTCCGGCCACATGATTATCGTTCGGATACAATACTTCCACGAGATTACGCGCAAGATTCTCCTGCTCCACGGCCTTATGATAATCGCCTTTATCGAAAGAGTTGAGCTCAAAGCTTTCCTTTGCCTCCGCGTCCCAGATCATCAGGGTATTTACCATGCGGTTGCCATAACCGATAATCGGCATGTCATACGGTATCGCCATCACAGACTGGTAACCTTCGTGCACAAACTTTGTGGTGCCGTCCGGCTCCTGCTGTGCCCGCACATAACCGCCAAACTTCACTTCATAGGTGTACTCCGGCCTGCGCAGCTCAAACGGATACCCATTTTTTAACCAATTATCCGGCACCTCGATCTGAAATCCGTCTTTGATCTGCTGTTTGAACATACCGTAGCGGTAGCGGATACCACAGCCGTATGCAGGGTATCCCAATGTCGCGAGAGATTCCATAAAGCAGGCTGCCAGTCTTCCAAGTCCGCCGTTTCCAAGCGCGGGGTCCGGCTCCTGATCCTCAATCACATCGAGATCGAGCCCGATCTCCTCGAGCGCTTCCTTTACCTCCTTGTAAGCTTTCAGATTGATCAGATTATTGCCCAGTGCACGTCCGATCAGAAACTCCATGGACATATAGTAAACCATCTTGGGGTCTTCACTGTCAAACGTCTTTTGAGTATCCAGCCACTGATCGATGATCTCATCTTTCACCGCATACGACACCGCCTGAAAAATCTCCTGCTGCGTCGCTTCATCTAATGTCTTACGGTAAAGATTTTTAACATGATCCCGCACCTCCGAGATAAAGACTTCCTTGTCAAACAAACTAGAACTCATTCTTCTCCTCCTTAGATCCTATTCTATAACCACAAAATATATTATATGATATTTTAATCATTTGAAAACGCCATATTTGCTGTCAATTTCGATAACAATTGCCTACTGTGGATACCGTCTGCTACCGCTGTCTTTTTACGCCCAATATTACGTTCTCC
>CAJTYI010000161.1 GCA_910584215.1 uncultured Roseburia sp.
CGCGCAATCCGATGCCCCAAATGGCATGCGAGAACCCCTGACGTTTTTACGGAGGGTCAAAAGACAAGCAGCGCCTGTAGCTATGCTGCCTGCCGGACGCCGCATTTACGCTGTGAATATAAAAGTTTTGTATCACTTCCGATAGAACAGCTATGCATATTTATACATTTAGATGATATCAATAGAAAAAGCTAATAACCTATACTTATCCAATCAAAACAACAGCTCATTAACTACTACTCTTTCCTACAGACTATCCACCAATTGCAAGGCCGCTTCTATAACTTTATCCATATCGTAATACTTGTAATTGCCCAATCTTCCGCCAAATATGACACTGTTCTCTTGTTCCGCCAGTCTGCGGTATTTCTCAAACAGTTCATTGTTTTTATCATTGTTGACCGGATAGTAAGGCTCATCTCCCTGGTGCCATTCGCTGGAATATTCTCTTGATATTATCGTAAACGGCTGTCTGCCAAACTCAAAATGCTTATGCTCAATGACGCGCGTATAGGGCACTTCCCGCTCAGTATAGTTGACTACGGCATTGCCCTGGTAATTTTCCATCTCTAAGCGCTCTGTCTCGAAGCGCACAGAACGGTATTCGAGTACGCCAAGCTTGTAGTCATAGTACTCGTCGATCATACCAGTATAGACCACGCGCTCGGCCACCTCGCCGTTCTCCTCCGCAAACGCGCGGTAGGTAACACCAAGGCGGACTTCAATTCCCTCCAGCATTTTTTCTATGATGCGGGTATATCCGCCGACGGGTATTCCCTGATAGCGGTCATTAAAGTAATTATTGTCATAGACAAACCGCAGTGGCAGTCGTTTGATGATAAACGCCGGAAGCTCCTTGCAGTCTCTGCCCCACTGTTTCTCGGTATAACCTTTGATCAATTTTTGGTAAACATCCGTACCCACGAGCGACAATGCCTGCTCTTCCAGATTTTGCGGCTCTAAAATACCAAGATTGGCGATCTGCGCAGCAATGATCTCCTGCGCTTCCTTGGGCGTGGAGATTCCCCACATTTTGCTGAACGTATTCATATTAAACGGCAGATTATACAGCTCGTCCCGATATTTCGCAATCGGCGAATTAACATAATTGTTAAATTCCGCAAACTGATTGATATATTCCCACACCTGCCGGTTGGAGGTATGAAAAATATGCGCGCCATATTTGTGTACACGAATCCCGTCCACGTCCTCACAATAGATGTTACCGCCAATATGCTTGCGCTTATCTATCACCAGACACTTTTTGCCTCTTTTTTTCATCTCATGCGCGAACACAGCGCCGAATAAGCCGCTTCCCACTACCAGATAATCGTACTTCACTGTCTCTTTGCTCCTCTCAAATCAAACGATAACATTTCTTAATTATCATTATACTCAAAAAAACGGGAACAATCAACGAAATACTTTACATCGTATCAGGAACACTCTGCAGCAGGAAACGTCTCTTTATCCGGCAACGTATACCATTATGATAAACTGCACTCCAGCTGGCAGTCAAACGGTTCTTCCCTGACGTGTCCTTCATGATAGACTTCCGCTTCCACACACCCCATTTTTTTGTAAAATGCCTGGCTCTCGACGGCAGAATGCGCGGATATATATAATTTGCGCGCGCCGTGTTCTTTTGCCCACCGCTTCGCCTCCAAAAATAACACGGCGCCAACGCCGTTCCCCCGCATATCTTCGGACACATGAATACTTGTAAGGTCGAGATACTTCTGCTCGCCGCCAAACAGCTTAGGCTCTACCGAGACAAACCCTTTTAGGCTCCCATCGCAAAAAGCGGCAAATACAATCCCGCCGGATGCAATTGTGTTTTGCAGACAGGAAATCAGCACCTGATAGTCGGTCTCCGACCAGTCGTCAATAAATGGCGCATCTTTGATCGTCCATGCGCCGTTCACTTTTCTCCAGCATTTCGTAACGTTCTGACGGCGGATAAAATCGTTAAATAAAGCTCTGTCGATCTCATCCGCACGCAACGTTTTATATTTTATCATATTATTCGTCCTCGCTCCCTGAACTGTACTGCCTTTTCTGCCTCCAAGTATAGCAAACCGGATGGCAAAAAACAATCACTCTCTGTAGGGCGGACAAAACGACTATCCTGTTTTTATAAATTCCTTTTCCCATTCTGATATGGGGAGGTATCGTTATATTAGCAGAAGATAATGAGTATAGGTTATTAGCAGTTGTTTTGACTGAATAAATATTCCTATGTGTTGCATATTTATTCTATCGTAAACCTCTAAAAACTTTTTCTTTTTCACAAGGTAAATGCGGCAATTCATCGTGAGTTGGCGCCACAGTCTCTGCTTTTTTCT
>CAJTYI010000162.1 GCA_910584215.1 uncultured Roseburia sp.
GGGACTATGCGAGCCGGGGCGTCTAGGGGAACTAGAAAGTTGCAAAGATTTCTGTCTTCACCGGGACGGACAGACACGACGAGGTGGTTCAACACTGAAAAGACGCGCAACCCGATACCCCAACGGCAAGCGAGAACCCCTGACGTTTTTCCGGAGGGTCAAAAGACATGAGCACCTGCAGTTATGCTGCCAGCCGGACGCCGCATTTACGCTAAGAATATAAAATTTATATCACGTCCCATCGAACAGAAGTGCATATTTATTCATTTTAATGCTATCATGTGATGCAGTTAATATCCTATACAAAATGCATACAAATTATCATTGACGTTGACAGTCGAAAAACGCAATCTCTCGCCCAAAATATGGATAAGAAAAAAGAACGAACGATTTTGGAAATAAATATCCAAACCGCGCGTTCTTTTTTCATTAGATCTGACTTTTTTCGCTTCAATGAGGCATCGGGGATTCGAACCCCGGACAACTTGATTAAAAGTCAAGTGCTCTACCGACTGAGCTAATACCCCAGAGATTGTCCAAAACAATCGTATTACGAACAGATAAGATGATAGCATAGTTTCCTGTTTTTGTCAATATCATTTTGGATAATAATTGACAGACAAGACGGAAAAACGGAAACAGACGTTGTTTGCAGATAATATAGATAAGGTTTCTTATCCAAAATAAAAAGAAAGGCTTGCGTTTGGAAAAAATTTCTTATAAAATAAAGAAAAAGGCGTTTATTTTCAGTGTGTTCATATTATATAGTAGTCTGAGAAGAGAGGGGGAATCCTTATGAGCAGTATTTCAGCGGTTCATCGAATACCTTATGGGTCATACGGACGGATTGCATCGGGCAAGAAGGTACAGAGCGCGGCGCACGGCGCGGCAGATCTATCGATTATCCAAAAACAAGATCAACAGAGCAGAGGGTATCGGGCTGGTTCCGGCAACATTAAGGCCGGGCAGGCGATGATTAATATAGCCGACGGTGCCATGGGTAGCATCACCGATTCCCTGCAGCGTATGCGGGAACTTGCATTGCAGGCGGCTAACACTGCGGTGGTGACAGACTCCGACCGTGCGAATATTCAAAAAGAGATCGATCAGCTAAAGAAAGGGATCGCGGATGTTGCGGGTACGACCAACTACAATACAAAGCCCCTGTTGGACGGCACCAATCAGAATATGCACATAGCGACCGACGGCAACGGCGGAGTAAAGACAATTTCTGGTGCTGATGCTACATTAGAGGCTCTCGGTATCGCGGATTTTGATGTGACCGGAGACTTTGACTTGAATGTTCTGGATAACGCGCTGGCAAAGGTGTCCAGTTCCAGAAGTGAGATGGGGGCGCAGTACAACGCACTGGGTTCTGCGTATAACTACAATGCAGGTGCTTTTGTCAATTCTACAGCCGGAAAAGGCAGGCTGGAAGATCTTGATATCGGGGAAGCTGTCTCTGAATTAAAGAAGAATCAGACGTTGCAGGAATACATGATGTATATGCAGCGGAGACAGATGGATGAACAAGAAAAGCAGATGCGCGGCTGGTTTATGTAGATTGGCATAATATTTTCAGTATGAAAAGAAGAGTTCCTTTCCGGCTAGGAATGGGATTCTTCTTTTTTGAGTACACGGACACACAAGGAAAGATAGCAGAGAAAACTGTTCGCGTTTGACACTGAGCGGGTAGGAGCGGCGTTACGTTGGTTGCAACAGGGGAAGGTTTTTACGCAGTAGTATTCCCGAAGCAATTAGAGACGGTGATTGTGCCAAAATTTGGGCTCATAGGCGGTGCTGGCAAGGTCTGCTTTACATTGCTGGGACGTTATCAACGGTATGTTTCCGATTGACCCCGACAATGTCGAAGCGCTTTTGTTTCCTGCGTCAGATACCTGATTATAGAAATTATCTTTTTCCTGCGACAAAATTCGCAAAAATTTTTCATTATACTTAACTGGATTCGGAAGTCTCGGAGGCCGTTGAATTTTGTATTCCGGCATCCAGACAAATCGAATGGTAAATACGCATGAAAAATGTTGCGAATGGTCAAGTGGAGGGATACCTATGGAGAAATGGGGGGTAAGAGAAGATTTGTACAATCTGGCGAGCGATTTGGTGTGGAGCGCACAGACAGTGGAGGATTTGCGCGCTGCCCGCAATATTTTGATTATCAATGATCTGCGCGCGCGGTTGGAGAACAGTTATTTTGAATTTGAACAGGTGGACAGGAGACTGCGCGAAGAATATCCGGTCATTGAAATGCTAGAACAGGAGATCGAGTTTACCAGAGAGGTTCGCCCGGAGGAGGAGCGCGCATACAGC
>CAJTYI010000163.1 GCA_910584215.1 uncultured Roseburia sp.
GGTAAATAAGTTTATTGCAAAGGCGAAGGAGGCGGACGGATTCGTGTTTGGTACACCGGTCTATTACGCGCATCCGAGCGGCAGAATCCTTTCATTTTTAGACCGGGTATTCTACAGCTGCGGTAAAGTGTTTGCCTTTAAACCGGGCGCGGCAGTCGCAGTCGCGAGAAGGGGCGGGACAACGGCCTCCTTCGATGTGCTGAACAAATATTTCAGTATTTCCCAGATGCCGACGGTTGGTTCCACCTACTGGAATATGGTTCATGGACTGAACGGGGAAGATGCGAAAAAGGACGAGGAAGGCATGCAGACGATGCGAAATATCGGGCGCAATATGGCTTGGATGCTTCAATGCATTGCCGCCGGAAAAGAGAGCGGTATCACGCTGCCGGATACGGAACGCGTCAGCAGAACAAATTTTATTCGCTAAAAATTCAAAAATATCTGCCCTTGTTCGCATTATAATACTCTTTCCGGCCATGCCAGGCAGGCATGGCCCGGTGGGAGTATTTTTGACTGATTTTCCTTTCTATCCAATTCTGATACTTCAGGCTTTTTGATTTTTCTGCATTAGTTTACTCCACTTGTATTTTTACGGCTGGATTGCTCCAAAATTTGCCGGCGGCCAATGGCACATAATTCTTGCGAAATGCATAATATTATGATATATTATGGTTACACTCTTTGCACTGCATATGATCTACAGTACAAACTGAGCAGGCCGAGGCGTTTGTCTTTGGAGCCGGGTCGCGCAAGCGACAGTGGATATTGGTACATCCGCGGGACAGTAGCTGCTAATACTGGATACGTGGGTGTTTCTTTTTACCTGAATCTTTGTAAAAAGATGACAGAATCTTACACTGAAAGTTCTTTCAGTGATTAGTCCCACAATCTTAAACTAGTTACATATGCATGAATGGAGTTCATGTTGTAAATATAGTGCTGGTGTGATTGCCCAATCATGCATGGCAAAGTCGTGCGATAAAGTTTGCAGGTGATGTTAAGGCGTGGTTATAGCGTGAAAAGTCAGCGATTGAGCTGACCTGAATCACAGGTGAACTTGCTTACGTCCGCTGTGTTGTGTCAGAGCGTAACAGATAGCTTTGAGGGCATACCGCCGTGTAAACACGCAGGAATGGGATGCGTGTGAAAAATATATTTTTCACACGCAAATTTGTGCCTGCGTTCCAGAGTTTGCAAGTTGAGAGAAAGGCATGGTCATTTTTATGGAACAAAATTTTAAAAAAGTTGCCACCAGGGTTTCGCTGGTGAGCATTGTAGCGAATATCTTTTTATCACTCTTTAAACTGTTGGCCGGGATTATCGCCCACTCCGGGGCAATGATCAGCGACGCGATTCACTCTGCATCGGACGTATTCAGCACGATCGTGGTGATGGTTGGCGTCAAACTATCGAGCAAAGAGTCCGATAAGGAACATCCGTATGGACACGAGCGCATGGAGTGCGTGGCGGCGATTGTGCTGGCGACGATCCTCGCGGTTACGGGTCTTGGCATCGGATTTACAGCGGCCAAAAAGATTGCCGGGGGTGAATTTGACAACCTTGTGATTCCGGGCACGCTGGCGCTGGCGGCGGCAGTCATATCAATAGTTGTCAAAGAGGCAATGTTTTGGTACACCAAAATTAACGCCAAGAGAATTGATTCGGGCGCATTGATGGCCGATGCCTGGCATCACCGTTCCGATGCGCTCTCCTCTGTGGGCGCTCTGATCGGTATCGCAGGCGCGCGGATGGGCGTACCTGTATTGGACGCTGTTGCCAGTGTCGTGATCTGTGTTTTCATCGAGAAAGCTGCCTATGAGATCTTTAAGGATGCGGTGGATAAAATGGTAGATAAAGCGTGCGAGGAGGGGGTAGAGGACGATCTGAAGAAGTGTGCGCTCGCGCAGAGCGGCGTGCTCGGCGTTGACCTGCTCCGCACCCGCACCTTTGGCAATAAGATCTATGTCGATATTGAGATCAGCGCCGACGGCAGCGAAAGCCTGAAAGTGGCGCACGATATTGCGGAGCAGGTGCATGATGCCATCGAGCAGGAATTTCCGAAAGTGAAACATATCATGGTGCATGTGAACCCGATCGTATAGGTTATTAGCCAAGTTACTTGGATGAATATATATGAATATTGGATGCATATTTATTCTATGTAAAATACAGTAACTTCTTCTTTTCCTATGAGTGAAAGCGGCATCCATCGTCTCTTTG
>CAJTYI010000164.1 GCA_910584215.1 uncultured Roseburia sp.
CAAAGACACAACCTTTCTCGCTGCACTGTTTACAACCGATACAATCGCGGATAGGCTCTCCTCCCAACTGAAAGATCTCATACTCAATGTCTTTCTGCCGCAAAATCGTTCCGATTTCTTCCAACGCCGTGTATGTAGTGCCCGCTGGATGGGCACTGCCATTTAACATTAATACTTTCATCCAAAGTCTCCTTTATGCTTATTTGTCAACCCCGCACCGCGGTCCCGCCTCTGCCGTATGTTGTCGGAAAAAAGACAACTTATGCGGCACGGCCGCCTGCTTGTGCCGGCTGCATCACTCTAATTATATGTATCACATTTTTTGTTTAGATGTAAAGTATTATTTTATTTGACATTATGATTCCAGAAAATCCTTCCAAAAGCTTTGATCCGCTGTAAATCCAACGTCCTCCTCATCGACGAGTCCCCGAACAAATGTCAGCACTTTTTCATATTGACTTTCCCTGGAATAGGGAACAAACCAGACAAAGCCCTGCGTCTGCCCAGCCTCCCGGCAATAGATACCCTCTCTCGTATAACTGACGATATGCATTTTATCCGCCTCGTTTGCGCGCTCGGAAGCCACATAGGCACGCGTCGACTCCGCCAAAAGCAGGTCTAGGGCATCGCGTCCCTCGAGCACATCCGGTGTCGTCCCGGCGATTTCCGCGGCTTTGTGCTCCCGCAGATATTTTCTCGCTTTTGGTCCGGCAAGCTTCTCTTGGCATTCGTTGGCTTCTTCTTCCGTGGCCTTATCCATAGCGTCCAACAGCTTGTCAAAGGTTCCCAGAAGCTGATTCCACTCCCTCTGGGTGAGCTTTAGTCCGCCGATTAAGATTTTCTCTTCCACCTCACCGTTGCGTATTTTTTCCAAGCCTTCCTCGATGTGCGCTTGAATTTCCTCGATCGCCGTCAGCCAATTTTTCTTTTTCTCACAAAACTCTTCCGCCGTCACATCCTCTGTGCCAAACAGTCCGGCCTGCCACATGGCATAACAGCTTCCTGCGAGCGATTCCTGCGCTCCCCCGTTTTGATAATCCATATGTACAAAGTATGCATACATCTCCATCTGGCTTGCATTGCGCGGGTCAACCTCATTGACAGGTATGCGGTACACCTGGTTGCTGCCTGTCGCATCCCGATTCATATGTATTTCCACGACCGGATTGTCGGCTGTAGAGTCTTTGGCATAGGTAGCATAATAAACTGCCATGCCTGCGCCGCTGCCCACCACGCCAAGGCCGCCGATCACCGGACACTGCGTCGTGACAGACCTCATCTCATAAGCTTGCGGTCCACCAGACGTAAGATAAAAACGCTCCTGCTCCTCTACCGTTTTGCTTTCCATCTTATCATCCGAAACACCGGCATACCGTTCGCGTTCACCTACACCTTTTGCATACTGTTCAAGTTCACTTGCACCTTTTGCATACTGTTCAAGTTCATCTTCTTCGTTGGCGTACTGTTTTGCATACAAACTGGCAAATGCTTCGTTTGATTCTGCACATCTCCCCGTCGCAGCACTCTGGCCACTCCACCGATCTCTCTGCGGCATTACGTTGATATCCATATTCCTCCCATTCCGCCGCCTAAGCGGCACTTTCATTTTATAACTTAGGTTCACATGCGTGTCCATAAAACTTTTGGGCATAGGCCGTCACATGTTCTGGCAATTCACAGCAACAAGTTATTTGCCATGATGGCGCAAATCAATTAATCCGCATCGACTTCCTATATCCTCAAAAATTTTTTGGATGACAAAAAGACAGCAAAAAATGACCTCTCATTTTCTGCTGTCCCTAGCTTTTTATTTCATCCCTGCGATAAAGATATCGACACGAACGATCGTTCTCTTAACTGCCAGTTATGACATAATATCATACCCATATTCAAACCAATATCTTATAGTTCATTAACTGTTTTGATTGATACCATCAAAATGAATAAATAGGCATAGCTGTTTTATCAGAAGTAATAGAAATTTTTTATATTCGCAGCGTAAATTCGGCATCCGGCAGACATCCAAACTGCAGGTGCTGCTTGTCTTTTGACCCTCTGGAAAAACGTCAGGGGGTCTCGCATGCCGT
>CAJTYI010000165.1 GCA_910584215.1 uncultured Roseburia sp.
TAAGATGCCGGCTGGACGCCGCTTCCATATACTGAGAATAAAAAGTATATCACTTCCGATAAGAGCCATTTTGTATATTTATTCATTTAAATGGTATAAAATTTCCAAGCTAACAAAGTATACGTTACCATTATACACAAAAATGGCAGGGATTCAATAAAAACATGATTTTTCCGAAAGAAATTTCGCATCAACCGGTTATTTTGCGTCAGTGCAGCGTATTTGGATTTACAGATATCTTGTCTTTTCGGGATTGGCATTTGGAAGAAAAAAAGGTATAATTATATTCGTAAGGATGTTAAGATGCGGGGGAACGATAAATGCGACAGGGAGAAGAATGGAAGAATATCTTGGAAGAGCTGCCGGTGGGCGCAGCTATATTGCGCGGAGGGCATGGTCTGTATTGCGATCAGATCAATCATTTCTTCTTTGATGATTTAGATTATGGCAGAGAAGAGTTGGTGCGGCAGGGGCGCCAGTTCCATGATTATGTATACGGCGAGGATATGGGAACTTTTGAGGAGATGATAGAGACGACGATGGCGGACGGCAGGCCGGCGACGGCGGTGGTGCGCGTGGTAGGGGCAGATCATGCGTCGCACTGGCACAGGCAGTGTGTCAAGCTGTGCGGTTACCAGGATGCCGTGCCATACTATATTCTCATCAGTGTCAATATCGACAAAGCCAGAGAGATGGAGGAGGAGCTGCGCTCATTGGACGAGCGCAACCGTCTGCTGGAAGAGGTGACAGAGGAGGTTCCGTTAGAGTATGAGGTGAAAAGGGATTTGTTCCGTGTACCGCAAAAGTACTATATGAGCGGAAAAGTGAAAGACAGCGACAAAAAATTCCTGACCTTTGATGAGGTATTGGGGGATATTTTTGATGAGGATAAAAATAAGTTTACATCGTTTATCCGCAGTGCGGCGGCCAATGAGATGTCGGGCGTGATTGACTACCGTCTCAATGTGGCTGCGCCAGAGAGCGAGCCACGCTATGTCTGGCACCGCACGGTCTATCGCAGCGTGCGGGGCAGAGACGGCGATATGGCACGGATTATCGGCAGGAATTATGATATCAATGCCGACAGGCAGTTACAGGAAAAGCTGGCGGAGGAGGTTATGCTGGACCCTTTGACGAGGCTTTATAACAAAGTTGCGTCGGACAGGCTTGTTTCTGAGTTTTTGGAGACGAAACCGGATGGTGTGCATGCACTCATGCTGATTGATATCGACGATTTTAAAAATATCAACGACAGCTTCGGCCATACGGTCGGGGACACTGTGATCGTGGATATGGCGGAAGCGATCAGGACGCAGCTTTCCATGGACAAAGAGAAGAGTGAAGTGATAGTCGGGCGGGTCGGCGGAGACGAATTTTTAGCTTTTGTGAAAAATACGACAGAGGAGGAGATCGCCGGCCAAGCGGATGCGCTCTGTAAAGAGGCCAAAAAGAAGCTGATTGGAGACGGCGCCGTGGTGGCGTTGACGTTGAGCGTGGGGATTTCCCTCTATGGCGTAGACGGGGAAGGCTACAAATTTCTCTATGACATGGCGGACCGGGCGATGTATCACACGAAGCGCAACGGTAAAAATGGCTATTCTTTTGCCAGCCAGAGTGATGAAATCGGTTACGGGGAGCTTAAGCCGAGCCGGGGGATTGACAGGGAATTTCAAAACAAGAGCGGAGCGGACAAGGAGTTTCTCAACGTTGCCTACAGTCTCCTGTCACATGCGAAAGATATCAACGGTTCACTCAATGTTTTGTTGGAGCGCATCGGCCGAAATTACACCCTTGATTTTGTGGCCGTGTTTGACATGGATACTTATGCAACAGATCGGTTTCCGACCAATCTTTGGAATAGTTTTGGCCCGGTCAGCGGCCTAACGTGGATGCCGTATCTGCCGGAGCGCTTTATCAGCGCGCAGGTCGGACAGTTTATGGAGACGACGATCGAACGGGATGCGATCGAC
>CAJTYI010000166.1 GCA_910584215.1 uncultured Roseburia sp.
CGAACGGGATGCGATCGACAAAGTATATCTGGAAAACTGTCGGGAGAGCCGGAACCGCTTCGTCATCTGGCGGGTGTGAAGTTTGAGTACGGCAGCAATCGTATCGGAATGTTTCTTGTGGGCAACCGCAAGGTAAAGAGAAAGTTTTCACTGAGAATGATGTCCACTGTCTGTGAGCTGGCGCGGGCTGTCGGTGTATTCGTATCCCTGCGCAATCAGATCATGCAGGATCAGAAAGAGATCAAAGAGCTGCAAAGCCAGGATAAACTGACCGGTATTTTTAATATAGAAGCTTTTCGCAAAAAAACGATGGACGTTCTGCGTGACGCTAAGGAAACGGGCAGCGAAAAGCAATTTGCCTTGACATATATGGACATTAACAATTTTTCCTACATAAACGAAAATTTTGGCCAGCGCATGGGGGACGGCATCTTAAAGGAGTTTGCCAGACAGCTCTTAGAGCGTGCCAATACGGTGGCTGCATGCCGTATGTATTCGGACTATTTTATCGTCCTGGAATGTGGAGAAGACCAGGAGAGTATGATCGCCGCGACAAACCGTGGGAACCATTCTTTCGAGCTGAACTTAAACCGCAAATATCCGGCGGGAACACTGCGGCTTTCCACCGGTATGTACTTTATCAGACATGAGGGAGAGGGCTTTGATTCGATCTTAGAGAGCGCAAACATGGCCAGGAAAAAGGCCAAACAGAATAAAATGTCGGATGCTTGTATCTATGAGGAAGAGATGCGGCGCAGGCGCGATATGGAAACGCAGATTACTGGGATGTTTTATGCTGCGATGGAAAAAGGCGAGATCGAGATGTTTTTGCAGCCCAAATTCCTGCTCGAAGAAAAGAAACTATACGGAGCCGAAGCGTTGGCGCGCTGGCGGCTTCCCTCGGGGGAGCTGATGCCGCCATATCAGTTTATTCCGCCGCTCGAGAATGTGGGCTATATCCTGGATTTGGATTTTTATATATTTGAACAGCTCTTAAAGAGTATGATGCGCTGGCAGTCTTTGGGGAAAACGCTTTTTACAATTTCCACTAATTTTTCCAGAAAGCATTTTGCCGATGGCGGCGTCAAATTTTTGGAGCGGTTGTCCTCCGTTCTCTCGCGCTACGAGGTGGAACCGGGGTATATTGAGATCGAGGTGACAGAGAGTGTCATCAGTGAGGACATTGAGAAGTTAAAGATATGCCTGCAGAAGGTGGCGGACATGGGATTTCGCATCGCCATCGACGATTTTGGGACGGGGTATTCTTCGCTTGGCGTGCTGATGGACATTCCTGCAAATGTGGTAAAGATCGATAAAAAGTTTACGGACCGCATTATTGTGGATGGGCAGCAGGGGTTTGTCTCGAGTATGGGGCAGTTTATCCAGACGACAAACAACGAGATTATCTTTGAGGGCATTGAGGAGGAGGAGCAGCGCCGGTTTTTGGTGGAGCGGGGATTTCATTTCGGCCAGGGGTATCTATTTGATCAGCCGATTCCGGTGGAGGAGTTTGAGCGCAAATATTTATAGGTTATTAGCCGTGTTACTTGATATCATCAAAATGAATAAATATACACACCTGTTCGATCGGAAGTGATATATAATATTTAAATTCTCAACGTAAATGCGGCGTCCAGCCGGCATCGTAAACTGCAGGTGCTGCTTGTCTTTTGACCCTCCGGAAAAACGTCTGGGGTTCTCGCATGCCGTTTGGGGCATCGGATTGCGCGTCTTTTCAGTGTTGAACCACCTCGTCGTGTC
>CAJTYI010000167.1 GCA_910584215.1 uncultured Roseburia sp.
CTGGCGGTTTGAGAGTCTTGTAAGTTTTAAAGGGTGAAAACCCATCCTGGATTTTTGGGATTGATATGTCTTGTTTGAGAGTCTTGTAAGTTTTAAAGGGTGAAAACCACCTCTGTCTGCACAATGCCATATTGCTTTGTTTGAGAGTCTTGTAAGTTTTAAAGGGTGAAAACCCAAACAGATGCAGATAAACTTGCATGTTGCGTTTGAGAGTCTTGTAAGTTTTAAAGGGTGAAAACCGTTGATAAACAAAGCGAATGACACAGGCGGGTTTGAGAGTCTTGTAAGTTTTAAAGGGTGAAAACCAAAACACTACAACCAATCGTTAGGCAAAAGGTTTGAGAGTCTTGTAAGTTTTAAAGGGTGAAAACCAGTAAATTTTGACTTTGACGAAACCACACAGTTTGAGAGTCTTGTAAGTTTTAAAGGGTGAAAACCTTTACATAGTCGTTGTCGTAAGCATACGCCGTTTGAGAGTCTTGTAAGTTTTAAAGGGTGAAAACCTTAGAAAATCGCATGGATACAGCAAATATGGTTTGAGAGTCTTGTAAGTTTTAAAGGGTGAAAACCTCATTTTTTTGTCCTAGCAACGTAATACGGAGTCTTGTAAGTTTTAAAGGGTGAAAACCTGCACGAACCAATAAAGCCACCTTGAAAAGGTTTGAGAGTCTTGTAAGTTTTAAAGGGTGAAAACCTGTTTTTCTCGGTTGGATTGAAAAATGGGAGTTTGAGAGTCTTGTAAGTTTTGAAGGGTGAAAACCATGGTTGAATGGCTTTAACCCGGCTATGCAGTTTGAGAGTCTTGTAAGTTTTGAAAGGTGAAAACCTCTGACATATCTCAGATCTTGACATAATCCGTTTGAGAGTCTTGTAAGTTTTGAAAGGTGATAACTGATATTGACAATATATTTAGCAGTAAAAAGCGAAGCATAAGCTGCCCTATCGGCTGGATGATACGGTCGGATCTTCAAAAATATTCATATCCGGGGCGTGGTAAGTAAACAGCATAAAACACACAAAAAGAACCAGGAGTAAACCTCCAGACAGTGCATTTACTAATTTGTGCTGGCTGGATAATGTAGCTTTATAAGACGTAACAAAAGCCAATACCGTGCTTAAAATAAAGGTACTGATATCAAGGATAAAAATATCTCTTCCCAGGACAAACGTGTAAGCGTAGAAAAAAATGGGGATAGACAAAGTGCCTATTATATTTCCGAGGCTAAGAGCGAAAAGAATACATGGGTAGCTGCGCCTGAATTTGCAAATCATGAATAGAGAATAAAGGAACATGGGAAAAAATAGCAGCTTCATATGCTCCCAGATCGATTCGTTGATTGGCGTAAAAAACCCCA
>CAJTYI010000168.1 GCA_910584215.1 uncultured Roseburia sp.
AATGCGAAATTGTTAAACTCTGTATTCATGTTGGTTACGCGATTTTCTGGCCTGCAAACCTTGTCGCACTTTTCAAATGATTATATTGGGGTTGGAGCCTTAAAACTCGGTTCCCCAATTTTTCATGAATGCAGAACGATACATTTTCAGCCAGATTGTTGACTTTTTGCCAAAACGCAAATTTGAAAGAATCATGGAGCATCGTACCAAAAATAAGGTTGAGGACAGAACCCTCGGATGGCAGTTGTCTTATTGGGGACAGTTGCTTGTCCTTATATTCGGTCAACTGCTCGGATGTCGAAGTCTCCGTGAACTCTCGGATATCACTACAGCACATCGCAAGAAATCCTTTCATCTCGGATTTGGCAAAGAAGCGGTAGACCGTAATATTCTCTCCAGATGCAATACCAATCGTGATTGGCGTGTGTTCGAGGAGTTCGCCAACCATATGATTGTGCTGGCTCAGGAAGCCCGTATAGACCGGGAATTTTGTATCGGCGGCAAGTTCTATGCGTTCGATTCCTCCACGATTGACCTTTGCATGAGTGTTTATGACTGGGCAAAGTTCAGAAGCACCAAGTCCGGCATTAAACTGCATACCCAACTTGATATAGTGACGCAGATTCCAGTTATGATAAACATCACCAATGCCTCGGTTCATGATGTAAATGCGATGGGTATCATTGATTATGAACCGTTGGCCGGTTATATCTTCGACCGTGGATACTGGGACTTGGATAGGCTTCATAAGATTGAGGAACTTGGAGCCTTCTTTGTCATAAGAGAGAAGGCTAAGCCGAAGTTCATTGTCGAGGATGGTCTGGACATGCCCGAGAATGGAAACATTCTTCAAGATTATACCGTAAGGTTTACCGGTAGACGCAATGCATCCAATTACCCTTCCCGGATTAGACGTATTGTAGCGTATATCCCTGACCTGAAGAGAAGTTTTGTTTTTTACACAAATAATTTCTTCCTGTCTGCCGAACAGATTGTGTTCCTTTACAAGAACCGATGGCAGGTGGAGCTTTTCTTCAAATGGATCAAACAGCACCTTAGAGTCACCACATTCTGGGGTAATTCCGAGACATCCGTCAGAATACAAATTTATGCGGCTATATG
>CAJTYI010000169.1 GCA_910584215.1 uncultured Roseburia sp.
AAGACTGCTCGTGTCAAACCTACGTGTTCCTTTGCATACGCACGCAAAAAAAGCCCACCATCATGTGGAAAGGTACTTCTACTTTTTATTGCTTATTAGCGTACACAAATTAACACACGTAAGCCTCCTTCCAATCTCAAACTGTCGCACAGTATAACACACATCCGATAGACTTGTCAACCATTTTTAACCTTGTTTTCCATCTTGTTTTTCCATCTCTTACGGGCAGTAGCAAAGCCAGGCGAGCCAGTCAACGGTCAAGATGAACGGCGCTTTCAGCGCCGCCGTTGACAGTCTCGCCCGTCTTTGCTGATGGGTAATCAAGGCGGGAAAGCCCTAAAAGGGCTTCCCGCCCATTTCAATTTTGAGAAAAAACGACCACTAAAATAAATGAGTGTGGCCACACATATAGTCACGGTGTCTAAAGGTTTGGGACATTTTGTCCCATAGGCTGAGGACGGTGGACGAGGGCTTTCATATACGCCCTGTCTGCTGCTGAAACCAGCCCTTTGTTTCCGGCTTCCCAGCCCCAAACAAAGCCCTGTTTTCCTGCCGCTTCAAATGCCCTTGCCCTCCCCGGCGGCAACGGCATTTTCACGGCAACGCCGACAGAGCGTATAACATACTACACTTTGCTTCGCAAAGTCGTGTGCCAAATGGGGCGCTGCCCCCTTTGGATACCCCCACAATAAACAGGCGCTATGCCCCTTGCCGGGAGCATAGCGCCTGTTTGTTGTCAGCAGCCCGTTTCACGGTCTGCGTGTAGTTCCTTGTAAAATGACCTAAATAATTTAGAATATCTATTTTCAGATGTAGCATTTCTTAAATTCCCTTCATGTAACTCACTTACTGTTTTGCCATAAAAACTATCATTAAAACAAATGCATCGGTAAAAATCAAATTCATCGGTTACATAAACAGGCAATTGCTTATGTTTCCATATTGTTCTACCAAAATCCTGATTCGAAAATAAACTATTCATAAACCAACCTCCGATATGTTTTAAAAATTCTATTACCATCCACATTTTATAACAGTTCTATCAAATATCCTCCACTCTAACTTATCAAAATCTACTGTTAAAATCCCATCAGCAATCATTTCATTTATTTCTACC
>CAJTYI010000170.1:0-314 GCA_910584215.1 uncultured Roseburia sp.
CGCTCATATCGAAGAAATAATACAGCAGGATAGTTTCGCGCTTTTCTTCCGGCAAGCTCCGCAGGGCTTCGGCAAGCAGTTTAGCGGTTATCTCTTTTCCCGCGATAATGAAAGACTGTTCAGCTTCATCGTCTGCAAAATATCTGTCGTAGGTAACAAGCTGGCTTTCTTCCAGTGGTGACAGGTCGGAGAATGTTACTTCCCTTGACTACTGCCGCTTTGTGTCCCTGTGGGCGTTCATTGCTTCGCGCTTCAATGCCTGTTTGCAAAAGCCATTAAAAGCACAACGGATTTGCCATTGGGTACGGTTCGGT
>CAJTYI010000170.1:324-1096 GCA_910584215.1 uncultured Roseburia sp.
TCGTTCTTGGCAATGTCCACGCCAACTACAAGAGTATTGGTTGTGATTGCTATTACTTTTTGTTTCAGGCGGTCTTCATATTTTACTTTCATTGCTATAAAATCTCCTTTGTTTTTTGGTGTATTAAGTCGCGAAACTCATATACATCATACGGGGAGATTTTATTTTTTCAAAGTTCAAATTTCATTCTCTATAGGAATGCTTTAGCCGCCGCTTTTAACAGTGAAACCGCGTCATTCCTTGAGAAGATAAAAAAGAAACGGCGGCTTTGATTTTTCAAAACCACCGATTATGTTGATTCTTGAAAATGAACGCAAAAATCCTACCTGTCAGCGGTTTTTGTCTTTTCCCGCATTGGCAGGTATTTCCATTTCTTTTGTTTTATTTAGATATTATCAAGTCAACATCAAATCCAATATCTTGAAATTGTAAAATCCATGTAAAACAAAAAAGCTGCCGTATGCAGCTTTTTTGAAAAATGGTTATACAATTTAATGTTTCATTTTGGAAATGTTACAATAACCGTCGTGCCTTTTCCGACATGACTTTTTACATCAACTTTAGCATTATGGATTTTAGCGGCGTGTTTCACAATAGAAAGCCCAAGCCCGGTTCCCCCTACTGCCTTAGAATGGCTCTTATCAACACGATAGAAACGCTCAAAAATCCGCTCTTGATGTTCGGGGGCAATTCCTATCCCCGTGTCCTCCACTGATAAAACCACCATGCCGTTTTCATTCTGTATGTTCACCATTACTTTTCCGTTTTCGTG
>CAJTYI010000171.1 GCA_910584215.1 uncultured Roseburia sp.
TCCCTGCGGGAGAAGCTGAAGCATTTTAAGGACGCAGTATCGCAGGACAAGAACCGGGAACGGAGCCGGGAGAAGAACAAGGACAGGGGGCAGAGCCTATGAGCAATATTATAAACGGCATAGCCAAAGATTTTAAATCAATCCCTGAAAAACTCAAGACAAAAACCGGGAATATTGACAAAAAGAAACTTGTCCTGATGAACCTGCCCTATGTGCTTGCAGGATATATCTGTGACAAGGTGGCGTGTCTGTGGCGGGTATCGCCGGGACGGGACGCTTCCGCAAAGATGATGGCGGTCATGGAGGGAATGGAGGGGCTGTTTTCCAATCCCCTGCCGAGTTTCTATCCAAGAGATCTGCTAATCGGGGTGTGCTGCGGCATCGCTTTAAGGCTTGCGGTGTATTTCAAATCCAAGAATGCCAAGAAGTTCCGGAAGGGTGTAGAGTACGGTTCCGCAAGGTGGGGTGCATAATCTTAACTGTAAGCAACACCTATATTGACGCAGGAGGGTATGCACATGAATGATTACAGCAAAATCACAGCCCTTTACTCCCGCCTATCCGTGGGGGACGAGGACAGGGACGGCGGCGAAAGCAACTCCATACAGAACCAGAAGAAATTTCTGGAAAGCTATGCCAGACAGCTAAAATTAACCAATATCCGGCACTACATTGACGATGACGAAAGCGGCAGATTTTTTGACCGTTCTGCCTACTCCCGCATGATTGAGGACGTGGAAAACGGCAAAATCGGCGTGTGCATTATGAAAGACATGACCCGCTGGGGGCGCGACTATCTCCAAGTGGGAAACGCTATGGAGATTTTCCGCAGAAACAACGTGCGCTTTATCGCGGTAAACAACGGGATAGACAGCGAAAAGCCCGACACGTTGGAGTTTGCCCCCTTTATCAATATCATGTCAGAGTGGTACGCAAGGGACATCAGCCGCAAGGTACGCAGTTCAAAAAAACTGCGCGGCAACGCTGGCGACCCCATGTGCCCGCCGCCCTACGGCTATAAAAAAGACCCGGATAACCCCCGGAAGTGGATCATCGACGACGAAGCCGCCGAGGTCGTCCGCAGGATTTACCGA
>CAJTYI010000172.1 GCA_910584215.1 uncultured Roseburia sp.
TACTCGATGGGGCTGGCAGGTGGACCGGCGGTATTTCCCTGTTCCTCAAGCTGGCAATCGGGTTTGGAATTGAAGCCGGTGTTGTCGTTTTTGTAACGACCTGTTTAGGGGCAATCGTTATCAATCTGAGCCGCAATATTATTGTAACAAGCGTTGTCGGAGTTATATATGGCTTTGTATCTTGCCTGTTCATCGGTTCAGAAAGAGGCTTTGTCATTCCGGGTAGCTTTGCATATCGTGTGTCTATGTTCTTCTCGGATAAATCCACTTACTATGAGGTGCCTATATCGGCCACCATTGGCGGATGTATTAGCATTGTACTTTGCTTTATTGTTCTGTTTCTGGTTGGATTGATTGTCTTTTCTCATAAGAAAAAAATAGAAAATTAACTGCCGGACGACGGCAAAAGAAAAAAAGCCATCGTAAAGCAGACACATTCTCGCGCCTATGAAACGGCGGCTTTGAGAAATCAGAGCCGCCGTTTCTTTTCGCTCCCCCCTAAACCAACGACGACCTAACACCGTGTAAATCCACGGCGGCATATAGGAGGATTGCCGCCGTGTCTATTTTTGCCTTTTTTCACAGTCCCCATGACCTGCACCAGCTAAAAAAAGCGTAGCTCCCCCTCCGGGGTATTCCGGCTATGTATGCGAAATTTGTTGGAACCTTAACTATTATGTCATTTCATGCGTCCGTGTGGCTTCATGCCGCCCGGGCGCTTTTGCGTTCTTATGGGTTAGCTTCGGGTCATGTTGGCCCGAAGTCATTCCCCGGTGCCGCTCCCCGCCGCCTTCGTTTCGGTCACTCGTCAACCAACAACCGAAACGGAGGTCAATATGGCTATTATCAATTTGCGGGACTATTACCCATTCTATACATCGGATTGCTTCATGGAAGTATCGGAAGAAGTTGCAGAAATGTTCAAAGAGTTTGATCGTAAAGAGGCTGCTTATCGGCTGCGTACATACCGCCACAAAGCCTACTATTCCCTTGATCGGGATGACGGGCTGGAGCATGAAGCTGTCTTTGTTGCCTT
>CAJTYI010000173.1 GCA_910584215.1 uncultured Roseburia sp.
GTCCAGAAACAGCCGCCCGTCGTCGTAAATGTCCTTGGCCGGTTTGTGGTGTTCCAGCATGGCGAACATGGCTTTGATTTTCCGCTGCAAGGCCCCGATCACAAAGGGCTTTGTGATGTAGTCCACCGCGCCCACCTCATAGCCCCGTATCTGGTCGCTCTCCTGATCGTTGGCGGTCAGGAAGATTACAATGGTGTCCGGGTGCTGGGGCTTTATCAGCCTGCACAGTTCAAAACCATTCCCATCCGGCAGGTTGATGTCCAGCAGCACTAAATCAAATTCCCGCTGGCACAGGACATCAGCTGCGGTCCTGGCATTTAGGGCAGAAGTCACGCCGTAGCCGTCTGCGGTCAGGTTATAGGCTAACATCTTATTCAAAAAACTGTCGTCCTCGACAATTAAAATCTGCTTCATATCCTCACTTCCTTTGCTTTTTGCAGATAGTATAACAAGCAAATGTCCGCGAAATGTTACAGCGGACGGATTTTTTCAAAAAATATCCACCTCTATTATAATTTGATTTGGTTAGTGATACAAGGATAGCGTTTATATCTCACTAAAAAAACAGCATAATCATACCTGTTAGTCGGCATAATAAGGTTATTCCTTTGTGTAAATCGGCACGATAGAATATATTCGAGGTGAATGATTATGCCGATTGATGATTTAACCGCTTTAGGGCAAAAAATGCGGGAAGCCCGAAAAGGAAAAAGCCTGACACAGCAGGAGCTTTCTGATTTGAGCCATGTATCTGTCAAGCAGATTGCCAAGATTGAAAAAGGGCAGATGAATCCGTCCTTTTTGATTTTGAAGGCACTGGCAAAGGTACTGCCGATTTCTCTGGATTCTTTAATCAATCCGGATGTTTCCCCGGAAGATGAGGGAGCCGGTCAGATGAAGATGCTGTATTGCAGCTGCCCGTCAGAAATGCGTGAAACCCTCTTGCACCATACGCAGGAAACCATGAAAGAACTAACCGAACTATCCGAGAAATTTGAAACGAATTGAGCCGGTGAGTGAATT
>CAJTYI010000174.1 GCA_910584215.1 uncultured Roseburia sp.
CTGCGAACCTCGTCGGCCAGCTTCTCAATGCGGGCCTCGCTGTTCTGCGCCTCGTTCTTCTTCCACTTCATGGCTTATCCTCCTTCTGAAATTTCACAGCCGTCAGCAGGATTTAGACGGCTATGTAGGCTTTTGGGCAGGGCGAAAATGTTTAAACCGGCAACCGCTCCATTTTCCCATTAGCAAGGATCAAAGCCGTTTTCTTGCCCGATTAGCAAACCGCCCCATTTTTCGGCGGAAAAACAAAAAATCTTGCTAATTGATTAGCAAGGTTTCAGGGGGAAAACGGTATGTAGTTCGATTTGAGTTTGGTGGTAACAGTGATTAGCAAATAATAAAGGATAAAGCGCCCACCTTTTAGGTGAGAGATATAGCGTTTTCCCTCGGTTTTCAAAAAGTTATAGAAAAAGCACAAAATCTTCGGGTTTTCCGAAGATTTTGTGCTACTAATGGCACCCGCGGGAGGATTCGAACCTCTGGCCTACCGCTTAGGAGGCGGTCGCTCTATCCAACTGAGCTACGCGGGCCTATGAAATTGCCGGACTGGAATCGAACTCGGAACGGTACGCCTGTGCCCCCGGAGTGGGGCGCTCTGTTCCCTACTTAGGAGGCGGTCGCTCTATCCAACTGAGCTACGGAAACATTTATAAAAACTATGAAATTGTGGAACTCGCAACATTTTCCTTGCCCTCCCAAGGCGAGCGTTGGAACACTTTCTTAGGAGGCGGTCGCTCTATCCATCTGAGCTATCGGGGCGTATTGTTTTGTGCGAAGTAACTTGATCCAATGGCAATCCGCATCCGGGGTAAAAAGCGGGTGAACCTATGTGTGCTTAGGAGGCGGTCGCTCTATCCAGCTGAGCTACGCGGGCCTAGAAATTGCCGGACTGAAATCGGACTCAGAACGGTACGCCTGTGTCCCGGGAGTGGGGCGCTCTGTTCCCTACTTAGGAGGCGGTCGCTCCATCCTGCTGAGCTATTAGGGCGTATACA
>CAJTYI010000175.1 GCA_910584215.1 uncultured Roseburia sp.
CGCCATTCTCTATGTACTCGCACCAATTCTCTTTGGCGCAAAAATTCCAGAGCACCTGGAAACATATTTAGGCGGGCTGGTTATTCTGATTGCTGTTTCGCTTAGCATTGCCAGTATCATCGGGTTAGCTGTAAAAGATACAGCAAATACATCCATGTTTTCCATCCTGCTTTTTATCCCATCCACTATGCTGTCGGGAATTATGTTTCCGAGCGAAATGCTTCCACAGGCATTTGCCATTGTTGGAAAACTGTTTCCTGCAACATGGGGATATAAATTGATGACTGACTCTGTGTTTTCTCTGCAAACGCTCTGCCCCTTGCTCGGTATTTTTCTCATAGCGGTTATACTATGCGGAGTCCTGCTAAAGAGGATTCGTACCCGGTAATTTTGCTGATATAAGTTTCATCTGCCCAGCGGCAGAAAAGAAAAAAACCGCTGCTGGGCAGAGTAATTTCCCATGTCCAAATGATGTTTTTGACAGCGGTTTTGATTTTTCAAAGCCGCTGCTTTTTGTTTTGGCGGCAATTAGGAGGATGCCGCCATGCGACTACGAATAGATAGGCACTTGTCAAAAAAAGCCTAACCCTCGTAACGGCGACCTCTACCCAGGCTTGCGAAAACAGTCGTTTCCAGTCTACACATACTGCCACCCCCAGCGCCCGAATAGCCTTGTGCTGTTCGGGCGCTTTTACTTTTTATGTGGGCTGTCCCATCCGGCCCCGGTGTCGCGGCCCACCCCTCCTGTTCAGATTTCGTTTACCCCAAATCTGAACAGGAGGACAACACGATGGAGATCACCATCAAGAGATATAGCCGCAAACTGACCTATGAGGATGCCGTCACCCTGGACGAGTTCTGGGAGTTGGCCAAACGCACCGAGCGGAGCCTCGACCGGGAGCAGCGGCGGCATTGGGACGGGCGCGAGTGTGACGAGTACATAATTGCCGCCCAGGGCCGTCTGCC
>CAJTYI010000176.1 GCA_910584215.1 uncultured Roseburia sp.
AAAAATTATCCTCTCTACTGCCCGAAGTGCAAGCAGGAAACTTTGATTGAAGTAAAGGATTTACAAGTAACCGTCATCAAAGAGCCAGACGCATAAGACGCAGAGCCGATGAACAAGTGAGCAATCACAGGTTCGTCGGCTCTGTTCTTTATATGAATATAAATAGGACAAGCCCACCGAATAAAAAAAACGATGTTTCGGTGAGCCGTTTTGCTATGCCTTAAGAACTCTCCGACTTCGCTTTTTGAAGTTTGGAGGGATTTTTATTGCCTGCAAGTAACAGCTTCCATTTACATATACCATACCGAGGATGGGCGGATAACCTGTTAAAAAAATCCTCGTTACTGCAAGGGGGCTTTGTACCTCAAAAGTAGAAGCTAAATCTCTACATAATAGAAATAAACTCTCCTTAAACCGTAAAGGTGTGACAGCCTTTGCGGTTTTTCTTTTGTCGTTTTTTGCAGGAATATGGGACAAGCCTGTTTCTGGCGTGGGATGCCGTTCACCGCCTGCCAATCTGGATTTTTCAAAAAAATTCAGATTGGAGGTAACAGGAATGTCATTCAACTATGGCAGAGAAGAAAAGAAATGGCGGCTCTGGAAAGAAGCCGAGGAAAAGCAGCTACGGAGCATGGGTGTCAATGAGGATACCATCGAACAACTCCACACCCACGATTGGGCGGTCTTTAATTCCGACAGGCGTTATTACCGCAGATTGCAGGATGCAGGTACATACCTTGAGGAATTTGCCGAAGAAACAGCACCGCCCGAAGTGAAAACCGTTGAGGATTTTTTAGACAGCATTGAAAATCAGCAGCTCTATCAAATCCTTATCATGGTGGACAGGCTTACCCTGCAAATCGTCGTGATGAAGATACAGGGCTATTCTACCCGTGAAATTGCATCACGGCTCAACACCACCGAAAAGGCTGTTTACAGAAGAATGGACAGGCTCAAAG
>CAJTYI010000177.1 GCA_910584215.1 uncultured Roseburia sp.
TACCGCAAGAAGCACAGACCGGAAATCCGGCAGCTGATTGAGGGTGCAAATGCCGCAGACAGGCAGAAACAGATAGAGGAAGCGAGGCAGTCAGCGGATGGACTTCTGCTTACAGACAGCACGGAGCAGGTTGCAGCCATAACAGCCGGGGAAAATAAAGTTATCGTAGACGGCAGCCTTCCGACGAAAGAAGAAGTGAAACGCAAGTATGGCAGATAATTTTATTAAAAACAAACCATGAAAGAGAGGATTTTTATATGACAAAGATCAGGGATTACAACATGAACGGGACAATTATTTTAGGCGTGGATGCAGGCTATGGGAACTATAAGACGGCAAGGTGCTGTTTCCCGACTTCCGTGAGCAGGAGCGACCAGCCGCCTATTTTTACAAGGAATTATTTGGAATATGAAGGCAGCTATTACACCATAGGCGAGGGGCATAAGGATTTTGTGGCGGAAAAGAGCATGGATGACGATAATTATATCATTACCCTTGCCGCCATAGCAAAGGAACTGAACGCAAGAGGGCTGTCAACGGCAAAGATTCATCTTGCGGTGGGACTTCCGTTAAAATGGGTTCAGACACAGCGGGATTCGTTCCGGGAGTATATGATGCAGAACCGTCATGTAGATTATAAGTATGCGGGCAGGCGTTATTTGATTGACATTGTGGACTGTACGGTCATGCCACAGTGCTATGCAGCGATAGCGGAGAGCCTGCCGGATTTTAAGGGTATGCACATGGTAGCTGATATTGGGAATGGGACGATGAACGTGATGATACTCAATAATGGCAAGGCAAGCGAAAGCAAATCGTGGACAGTGCGGCTTGGCGTGGGCGAGTGTTTTAAGGTGATCCGTGACCACATCTTAGACAGAAAAGCGGAGGAACTTCCGATGGAAATTATTGAGAATTATC
>CAJTYI010000178.1 GCA_910584215.1 uncultured Roseburia sp.
TGAGTGTTGGCAAAAAAGAGCTTGAATCCATGATTGCGGACGGTGAACCAATAGAAGTCAAATGTCATTTCTGTAATACCGGTCATATCTTTTCAATAAAAGAATTAAAAGAACTTCTCGCATACAGTCAGCGTGAACGTTGATAAAATGCAAAAAATGCTGTCCAAAATGGACAGCATTTTCATTTATAATCCGTAAAACAATCGCTCATTCACATAAAAAAACGAAAACCTTATAAAAAAATATAACGAAATTCTATACTGAAAAGGCACATCATTTAACCCTGTGATTATAATCTTGTTACGTTTACAGCCTGAGGCCCTTTCGCGCCCTCTACTACTTCGAAATCCACCGAAGCGCCTTCTTCTAAAGACTTAAAGCCGTTGGATACAATTCCTGAATAGTGAACGAACACATCGTTTCCTGTCTCATCTGAAATGAACCCGTAACCTTTCTGGTTGTTAAACCATTTAACCGTACCTTTCATAGCGTACCTCCAAGAAAATAAATGTGATTCCGGACTTTATGTCTGGGACCTTTTTATAGAATACCACAACCGCCCGATTCTGTCAATAAAAATAAACGGAAGAAAAACAGAATCTTGTGCATTTTATTCTTGAAGAATATCGCAAATAAAGGTATACTTAAAAGAGTATACGAAAAAAGATATGACAAATCATAGCAGATTTTAAATATTACACAGAAAATGGTGACTTTATGAAACGACTAAAAAAAATCAATATTTTGTGGAGAATCCGTATTTTATCCCTGCAACATATTATTCTTCCTTCTGTAATTATTATTGCTGCATTTTCGCTGCTGAATATTATAGATTTTGACAGCGTGTTTTCTCCTACATTATATAAAAATTCCTTTGATGCATATTCCGCTTATACAAAAGGCAGC
>CAJTYI010000179.1 GCA_910584215.1 uncultured Roseburia sp.
TTATCCCAAACCCAATCGCAACCGGCGTATCTGTCACCTCACGAATCACCTTTACAATTGCGTCAATATCCGTAGTAATTTCATTCCGAACCCCTGTTACTCCCATAGAAGACACTACATAAATATACCCCTCTGCCTCTTTTGCTATCATCTGTATTCTATCTGCACTAGTCGGCGCAATAAGAGAAATAATATCCACTCCATACTTTTTCGCAACCGGCAGCAGTTCTTCTTTTTCCTCAAATGGCATATCCGGTATAATCAGCCCGTCAACTCCACATTCCCGACATTTCCTGCAAAACATATCAAACCCATATTTATAAACCGGATTCAGATAGGTTAAAAACACAAGCGGTACACTCACCTTTTTACTTACTCTTGCTACCATTTCAAATATCATATCCGTAGTACATCCACCCGGTGCTGACAAGGCCCTTACATTTGCCGCCTGAATCACCGGTCCTTCCGCAATCGGGTCTGAAAACGGAATCCCGATTTCTATCAGACCAGCTCCTGCATTTGCCATTTCCACAATAAACTCCTCAGTCTTGTCAAGGGAAGGGTCCCCTGCTGTTAAAAATCCAATAAAACTTTTTTTATTTTCCAAAGCCTCTCTAATTCTACTCATGTAAATCCACTCCTCTGTATCTTGCAATTGCTGCCACATCTTTATCTCCTCTTCCAGACAGACAGCATATAATAATTTCATCCTTCTTCATTTTTGGTGCTATCTTCATCACATGCGCCACCGCATGAGAGCTTTCAATGGCCGCTATAATACCTTCGGTCTTTGCAATATATTCAAACGCATTGACAGCCTCTTCATCTGTAACCGGTACATATTCTGCTCTTTTTGTATCCTTTAAATATGCATGCTCTGG
>CAJTYI010000180.1 GCA_910584215.1 uncultured Roseburia sp.
TCTTGATTAAGGTGGACAGGCTTACTATCCAGATTGCCTTATGGAAAATGGATGGTTATAGCAGCTAGGAATAGAAACGGGCGATGATGAAGTCCTGCGGTTTATGAACAAGGGATATACTTCGGCAGACATCATAACGCAATGCCAGAGATTAGATGCAGCGGATATGCAATACAGTTTCTTTTATTTGGTAAGTATTTCCGGGGCGGGTCGTGGAGAAATCGGAGCAAAATTGACCGCTGATATATGTAATCAAATACATCCCACACTTATTGGAGCAAATATGCTTACGATTTATCCGGACTCTGAACTTTATACGGAAATACAGCGTGGGAATTGGCAGGAAGAAGAGGAACTTGAAAAGTACAAGGAGGTACGAACACTTATAGAAAATTTACAGATATCCACAATGTTTGCAGCAATGGGAGCTTCCAATGCGTATCAGTTTCACGGGCAACTGCCAAAAGACAGAAAAAAGTTATTGTCATTTCTGGATAAAATTATAGAAAATGTCAGTGAGGAAGAATTACAGAAATATAGAAAAAGTGTTTATCATCTATAAGTAAAAGGGGTTAATATTTCTGCAATAAATATAGAAGAAGTTTGATATTACAGTAAACGTATGTGATTTGAAAAATATCCCATTTATGTAAGAGGTGAAGAGTTTATTAAAGGATTAAAATCGGAAAAAGTCAGAATAAACAGTTCGATATTGACAGGGACCATGAAACAAAGTAAACTTGTTTGTATCAGAATAGGTGAAAGGGATGGAACTGTATATGAATAACTGGATTTTGCATATAGAAGGACTTGGAAAAATAAAAAATGCAGATATTGAGGTCTCGCCATTTAATCTGTATATTGGAGATAATAACAGCG
>CAJTYI010000181.1 GCA_910584215.1 uncultured Roseburia sp.
TTTAAAGGGTGAAAACCCGACTTTCTGCATGAGCAGCCGGTTCATCGTTTGAGAGTCTTGTAAGTTTTAAAGGGTGAAAACCTTGGCTGCCACAGATAAGGATGAAGATGACGTTTGAGAGTCTTGTAAGTTTTAAAGGGTGAAAACCAATGGGAGTATCAATCAATCAGCTAATTCTGTTTGAGAGTCTTGTAAGTTTTAAAGGGTGAAAACCCAGCAAACGGGGTGTCCACAGATAAATCTTGTTTGAGAGTCTTGTAAGTTTTAAAGGGTGAAAACCTGGGACGCAAAGGCAGATTATTAGTGCTTTGTTTGAGAGTCTTGTAAGTTTTAAAGGGTGAAAACCTACTGCGCGGGGTCATTCCGAATCATAAAGGTTTGAGAGTCTTGTAAGTTTTAAAGGGTGAAAACCAAGAGTAGTTAAGCAAAGACGAGGAGGGTAGTTTGAGAGTCTTGTAAGTTTTAAAGGGTGAAAACCATATGATATAAAGGACGGCTACACTATAAAGTTTGAGAGTCTTGTAAGTTTTAAAGGGTGAAAACCTACTTTTGCCAATAATGTCTCTTTAGTCATGTTTGAGAGTCTTGTAAGTTTTAAAGGGTGAAAACCGGTCAAATAATTCCAGCATTTCTTCGATATGTTTGAGAGTCTTGTAAGTTTTAAAGGGTGAAAACCTATTGTTAGAGACCCATCGAAAGAATTTAAGTTTGAGAGTCTTGTAAGTTTTAAAGGGTGAAAACCTGGGACTGCTCGCTGGTCGATTCATCGATGTGTTTGAGAGTCTTGTAAGTTTTAAAGGGTGAAAACCTTCTCGGCGTCAATAACAACCATGCTATGCGTTTGAGAGTCTTGTAAGTTTTAAAGGGTGAAAACCCCA
>CAJTYI010000182.1 GCA_910584215.1 uncultured Roseburia sp.
AACAGGATTCGTCAATACATCCATAATTTTTTTATCCATGCGTATCCCTCCAGCAATTCAGTTTATGTGATAATATTATCATTTTGGTAGCAAAAATTCAATAACTTTTCATTAGTGATAATTTTTGATTACTGACTGACAAAAAACGGCAAAGTTTTTATACCTTACCACTTTTGGCACTTATGCGTAGATTATTTCGCTATTCTTGGCAAGGTAAGTGTTCAGTCTGCCGCTTGTGAGAAGGTTTATGTCTGTAACTCTTTGATATTGTTTCAGATAGTCCAAATGCCGCTGCCACATATACCTATCGGTTGTTCTTTCTCGGCGGGTAATGCTATGCAAGGAATTAGATAATCACCTTGTCTTTCATATCTGCCGTTCAGTTCATCAAAAATTGTCTTTGCCATTGTCTGTTACCTCCACATCCTTTTTTATTTTGAATGTCCGCAAAATCCGTCCTACATCTGATGGACGCCAAGGGCAGTCAATATCGTGTGAAGCAATGATTTTATTCTGCACATTCGTCTTGGCTCCCATCTTTGCAGTTGAGCCAAGCAGGATACGGACTTCGCCCTTGCGTACCTTTTTGAATAATTCCTGCTTCTTGGCTTCGGTGTCCGCTTCATGGATAAATTTGATTTCCGATTCGGAATACTTTGCTCAATTAGCTTTTTTCGTATATCGGTATCCTTAAAGGTTCTGTGGCGTATCAGACCATAAACCATCTGATGCATCACTTCTTCTATTTCTCTGAGGTTAAAACTATTCTCAATCAGGAATCAGTTGCATGATTGGCAATCTTGAAAAAGAGTGGAAAATAGTATTGCTGGAAAGGAGCAAAGGCGGCCTCAAACTGACTTTGGACGGTTTGAAATT
>CAJTYI010000183.1 GCA_910584215.1 uncultured Roseburia sp.
GGGATGGTGGTGGTTCTCTCCCTTTCCGCTAACATGACACCGGCAACGCCGTCTGCTACCCGCTAAAAGCCCCTTTTGCGAAAATAATTTTTCCTGATCGGCGCAGACCGCAGAAAACGACAAAAACCGCCCGGCAGGTCGCAGACCTACCGGGCGGGACGCAAGAATAAAATTGCATTTTGTAACTGTGTATAGTTCATGCTCGTGGCTGGAATGTCCCCAGGCGGAGGACGGGCTTTTTTTGACGGTTCAAACTCTGTCAAATCGTGTCGAACGGTTATGTACTTCACGGCGGCTGCCTCCTGTCAGCCGCCGTATCTGTCAGCGTTACCGCGTCACTCTTTTGGGGGATAAAAGAACGGCGGCTTAGATTTGTAAGCCGTCGTTCGCAAATGGGCGTGATTATAGACTGCTGCACGACGGCTTTTTTTCTTTTGCCGTCGTGCGGCAGTTTTTCAAATATTGGCTATATGGCAGTTTCCCGATCTGTTATTACTGCAAAAAGTTGAGAACCAAGGCAAGGGCGACAATCCCCAGCATCATCAGCACCAGCGCCACGCTGATTACTGTGGACATGATATTGACGGCGCTCCGGCTTTCCTCGCTCTTTACGCAGATCACGGAGAGCAGGAGGCCCGTCAGCGCAAAGGCAATGTTGCAGATTGCCCAAATCATGCGTACACCATCCGGCAGGGTGATTTTCAGAAACACCGGGACAAGGGTTGCCAGCGGTAGCAGACTGACAATCAGCGCCGCCAGACTGAGCTTTTGAAGTTTTTTTGTGACTTCCATACGATTACCTCATTTCCTTTTTTCCAAATTGTGTAATTGACAGGGCAAGCAGGACAGCAAATACAG
>CAJTYI010000184.1 GCA_910584215.1 uncultured Roseburia sp.
GATTTTTTCAAAAAATATCCACCTCTATTATAATTTGATTTGGTTAGTGATACAAGGATAGCGTTTATATCTCACTAGCAACGCTTAACAAGGGCACACAAGCCATAGTATAAAGCGCAGAGAGAAAAGTTTTCAGATTTTCCACTCAAACGAAACGTAGTCGCTGGTGGCCTGGACCTGAGAGAGAATAATGTCTGTCACCTGCCGTCGGTCATCAAAGTCAATCGTGTTCCAGTTCTCCAGATGGGCAGACAGAAACTCGATTTTCTGCGGGGAAATTGTTTCCGCATTCAATGCGGCAATCTCCTTTATCAGCCGTTGACGGCTGGCGTCCAGCTCCTCGATTTTCCCGTTGGCATAGGACAGCAGAACCGCATTGGCCCCGGTCAGGGTGTTCAGCAGTTTTTCAATTTCGTCCTCCACCTGGGCCAGCTCCACATTCAAGGCGGTCAGCTTGGGATTGACGGTCGTTGCTTTTGCGGTCAGGGTTTGAAATTCGGAGAGCTTCTTCACCATCTCCCCATAGACAAATTGCTCAAACTCCGCCGTCCGAAGCGTCCCGCAGCCCTCACAGCTTTTGTTGTCCGCCCGCTTGGAGCACCGAAGATACTGCGTCCCTGCCGGGTTGCCCACGCTCATAAGGGCATACCCACAGCGCCCACACTTGATTTTTCCGGCCAGCCAGGTATTCCGGGCCTTGCGCCCTCCCTGGAACGTGATATTTGCCAGCAGCTTCTTCCTGCACCGCAGCCAGGTATCGGCGGAAACAATACCCTCGCTGGGAGCCAGTACAAGGATCTGTCCGCGCAGATCCTTGTTTTTTCGTTCCTGCACGTCCCGGCCCTGGTAGAGATAGC
>CAJTYI010000185.1 GCA_910584215.1 uncultured Roseburia sp.
TTCCTATTGTATAATGAGGAGTTAATACAATATGGCGTATTCCATTTTCATAAGCAATATTCAGCATTTCTTTTGACATGGCGGTTGATTTTGAGCCGTCATCTACATGGGGCAACATATGACAATGAATATCATAAAAACCATTTAACATTCTAGTTCACCATTCCTTGTTTACTTTTCACTATTCCTTATTTACTTTTCACCATTCCCTGTTTACTTTACAAATCTTGTTGTCTGTTTTTGTTTTGTATATTTATAGGTAAAAACATCTTATATTAGATGCCTATAAACATACGTGGGCATTATAACACAAGATGATAGCATAATGCAAGGAAATTTTATAAAGATTGAAATAAATTTGTGATTGACAAAAGAATTATATTTGGTACAATAATATTTGGTATAGTAATGCTTGCAAGATATACCTCAATAGATTTTACATCATTCTATGTCGCTATAGCTCAGCAGGATAGAGCGACCGCCTCCTAAGGTTACGAAAGACCTCTCGCCTTTTACCTAAAGGCGAGCGATAGGAGACCTAAAAATTTTATAAATGTCCCGGTAGCGTAGTGGATAACGCAACCGCCTCCTAAGCGGTAGATCGGAGGTTCAAGTCCTCTCCGGGACGCCAGAAACAACGCCGAAAGCCTTTATTTTCAAGGGTTTTCGGCTTTTCTTATTTTCCCCGAAGATTTTAGACTGGTATTGCTTTTTCTTTCTTCATACCCTACCGTAAATTTTTTCTGATAGTGGCTCTTACCGAAATTCCTGCTAATCAAATTAGCAAGATTTTCTCGTTTTTGCTAATCAAAATCGTATTCCTGCTAATCGCTCAAAATTT
>CAJTYI010000186.1 GCA_910584215.1 uncultured Roseburia sp.
ACCCCACAGAATCATACCCCAGAACCCTGCTCATAAGAACCACATTCAAAATTACCACCATCATCGGCCCTATGGATATCATTGTACTGTATATAAATCCCACAAAACTTGCCACGATTGTCTTTTTTTCAAAAATTGTCTGTAATTTGACACCTATTCCAGCCATAATTTTCTTTCCTTTCTTTTATTCTGCCATTCCCTAATCCTCAAATCCCCGATAAATTTTTTTATAGGTTGCCTTCATATCCTCTATCTTGTACTTTGCCATAAGTCTTTTATAGCCGGCTTCTCCCATAGCTTCCCGTCTGGTTTTCTGTCTCGCCATCTCTACCATGGCTCCGGCGATTTCCTCCGCATTCATAATATGTGTCAAAATTCCGGCTTCTCCAAAACTGTCATCTTCCCCATAAATCAGTCCCCGACAGTTTCCTACATCTGTGGCAATCACGGGCTTATGCGCCGCATAGCTCTCAAGAATGGTCAATGGCTGCCCCTCGCTTATACTGGTTAAAATCGTCAAATCCATACGCCCTAAATAATCCGGTACATTGACTCTTCCTGTAAAAACTACATCCTGCACTTTCAAGGTATCCACAAGTGCAAAGCACTCTCCGGCATAATCCTCATCCTCATCTGTTGGTCCCATAATCCACAACTTCAGATTGGAAACTCTTTTTTTTGCATAGGCAAACGCCCGAATCAGTGTCTTTACATCTTTAATCGGCGTCACCCGAAGGACTGCTCCTATATGAATCTTGTCGGGCTCATTGTTTTCCTGCGCCACATTGGCAAATCTTGATACATCAATTCCATTCGGCGTAACAATTGTTTTTGCCTCCG
>CAJTYI010000187.1 GCA_910584215.1 uncultured Roseburia sp.
CTGTCCAGTATAAGATTGCGGATCGCCATATAACATTCATTCGCCCCCAGCTTTACCGTCCACGACTTGCTTTCGCTCGCCTTGCCGTTGTTGAGTATCATCACATTCATCGTCCCGTTGCCGATATCCGCTATCATGTGCATCCCCTTAAAATCCGGCAGGCTCTCCGCTACCGCCGCATAACACTGCGGCATGACCGTACAGTCCGCGATGTCAACCGTATATCGTTTACCTGCATATTTGTAATCTACATGGCGGTTCTGCATCATATATTCACGGAAGGAATCCCTCTGTGCCTGCACCCATTTTAACGGAAGCCCTACCGCAAGATGTATCTTTGCAGCCGATAATCCTCTCGCTTTCAGCTCCTTTGCAATGGCGGCAAGAGTAAGAATATAATTATCGTCATCCAGGCTTTTCTCCGCAACAAAATCCTTGTGTCCCTCGCCTATGGTGTAATAGCTGCCTTCATATTCCAGATAGTCTCTTGTAAAGACAGGCGGCTGACTGCTCCTGCTCACGGAAGTCGGGAAACAGCACCTTGCCGTCTTATAATTCCCATAGCCTGCATCCACTCCTAAAATAATTGTCCCGTTCATGTTGTAATCTCTAAGTTTTGCCATATCAAAATCCTCACTTTCATGCTTGTTGTTATTATCAAACTATCTGCCATATTTTGCTTTCACTTCCTCTTTGGTCGGAAGGCTGCTCTCTACAATAATCTTGTTTTCCCCTGCTACCATAGCTGCAACCTGTTCCGTACCGTCCGTATGCAGGAGTCCGTCCGCTGATGCTTCCACCTCCGCCATCTGTTTCTGTTTGTCCGCCTCCC
>CAJTYI010000188.1 GCA_910584215.1 uncultured Roseburia sp.
ACAAACAAGAAAAGCCCTGCATGATACAGAGCCTTTCCTATCATTTTTATTCTCCAATTTAGGGAGTTTTCTTCTTTAAAACTTATTCTACAGCCTTATTTCCGCCTTTTGTGCAAAGTCAGCTTTCCGCCCAATAATTACCGACTGTTTTTCTTTTGGCAGACTCTCAAACACACCCTGATACCCTTTTTCTATCAACGGAGTGCCTTTTGCTATAAGATACAGCTTCATGTCAAGCCATTCCTGCCATAACCCCTCAAATAATGCTCTGCTGTCCGTAAATGTTGCATCTTCTTCAAATCCATGCGGCGGAGTATAGTATTTCAGCATCACAAAACCATATCTGCCTACATCAACCACTACAATATCCGCCATCTCGTACAACTCCGCAAACGCATCAGCCACCTTTTGACACTTTGCCCGTTCTTCCTCTGTGATATAAATCTTCTTTTCCATATTGCTTTACCTCGTTTCTTATAAAATTTTACCATATTCATTTTATAAGAACCACCTGCACACCAGCTTTTATTCCACTTGTTTTTGGCAAAACCCACTTTACTAACAATTCACTTCGGAAAACATGGTATCAAGGTTATTAAGTACCCACCCCTGCAGCATCTCCTTTATGAAATCAGTGATTTTGTCTATGATGCCGCCCATTTATCTTATGAAAACAGGCTGGAGAGCTGTGGAATCACCGTCTGCGCCACAATGATAATGCCCCCTCCACTCATAAGCTGCTTGATGCCCTGACTTTTTGCTCATGTGAGATAAAGAAGTAAAAGAAGTGTAAAAAATTTTGCCGTTCCCTGTCCGGCTGACTGCCGGACGG
>CAJTYI010000189.1:0-345 GCA_910584215.1 uncultured Roseburia sp.
GTTGATGATCGCTACCTTATTACGGAGGATGAAAGGCAACATATTATTAAAACTTTTTTTTCCACAATCCACCCTCTTGTGCTAAAATCTTTTCCGCCAAAGGAGAAGAAAAAGGTTGTTATTCTTGGGAAAATAGCAGAACAATTTGAATATGGGAAAAAATACAGCGAGCAGCAAGTTAATGAAATGCTCAAGCCGATTTATGAAGATTATATGACTATACGACGCTACCTAATTATGTATGGGTTTATGGAGCGTACGAAAGATGGCCGACAATATTGGCTTACTAATTGAAAGTAGAAAAGTATAGGTTATTAACTATATTAATTAGCATCGTCAAAATGA
>CAJTYI010000189.1:355-830 GCA_910584215.1 uncultured Roseburia sp.
TGTAAATGCGGCGGGTGGCATCCTAATTGCAGGTGCTACTTGTCTTTTGACCCTCCGGAAAAACGTCTGGGGTTCTAACATGCCGTTTGGGGCATCGGGTTGCGCGTCTTTTCAGTGTTGAACCACCTCGTCGTGTCTGTCCAACCTTGAAAAAACGCGTATCATCACTGGATGCCCCAAAGGCATGCGTAAGCACCCCGGCGTTTTGGAGGTTCGGGCAAAAACAAGAGCACCTGCAATTCCTATGCAATCGATTACTGCCTATATTCAAACTACAGGTAAGAATATGAAAGTTGCAGAACCGTTTTTGTGACAAATTATGTCGATTTTTGGGTTCTATCTGGAGGAGCGAATCAGCCTGTTATCCAAGAACACGATTTATATCATGAAAACTAAAATGGATAGTTGATGATTGTAGTGCAAATGTGCCTGCATTATGATCGAAAATGGAAAACAAAAGTGTTACAATTAAAAT
>CAJTYI010000190.1 GCA_910584215.1 uncultured Roseburia sp.
TGGATTTCATTCCGGTTGCACCTACGCTTCCAATTTCCTCTTTATCTACCAGAAGGCAGCAGGTAGTTTTCTGTGGATGCTCTACATTCATCATGGCAATAAGTGAGGTATAAGCACACACTCTGTCGTCCTGTCCATATGCCAGAATCATACTAGAATCAAGCCCTGCATTTCTCGCCTTTCCAGCAGGAACAATTTCAAGTTCGGCAGAAAGAAAATCTTCTTCCTTTATCTGATATTTTTCTTCCAACAGTTTTAAAATCCCTGCTTTTACTTTTTCTTTTTCCTCTCCCTTAAGAGGCTTGCTTCCTACAAGAATATCAAGCTGCTCACCTTCAATTACCTTTGACGCTCTCTTGTCAAGCTGCTCGCCTGCTAAATGAATAAGTAAATCCGTTATGCTGACTACTGGGTCTTTAGAATCCTCCCCAATCACTATTTCTACTAAAGTTTGGTCTTTTTTTGCAATTACACCATGAATAGCCAGAGGAAGCGCCACCCACTGATATTTTTTAATTCCACCATAATAATGAGTATCAAGGTATGCAAACTCTGTATCTTCATACAATGGATTTTGTTTTACATCCAGTCTTGGAGAATCAATATGAGCTCCTAAAATATTCATACCCTGCTCCATTGGAGATTTGCCAATAGTAAAAAGTGCTATGGATTTTTTCATATTAACTGCATAAACCTTATCTCCTGCCTCCAGCTTTTTCTGTTTGGAAATAATTTTATTTAAATCCTTATATCCAGCCTTTTCTGCTATTTTAATAATTTCTTTGACACATTCTCTTTCCGTTTTTCCCCTGTCAAGAAATTTTCTGTA
>CAJTYI010000191.1 GCA_910584215.1 uncultured Roseburia sp.
TGCTGCGGTACAGGCCAGAAATGATTTTGCCGAGAATCTGTCCAATATTGCACATCAGATCAAAACGCCTATTACCGCAATATCTTTATCACTGCAGACATTATCTGAAATGCCGGTGAAAGAAGAATATGAAAATGACAGGATGGAACAGATAAAGAAACAGTTAAACAGACTGATTTATTTAGAAGAATCCCTGCTTGTTTTATCCCGTCTTGATGCAGGCACATTGATGTTTCAAAAAGAAGATGTGGATGTTTTTACTTTGCTTGTCCTTGCGGCAGACAATCTGCAGGAATTATTTGCAGATTCCGGCACGTCCATTGATATTCCGGAATCAGGGGAGATGGCAGTGACAGCCGATTTAAACTGGACGATGGAAGCAGTTATGAATGTAATGAAAAACTGTATGGAGCATAATGCGGGCGGAACAGTCCATTGCTCTTATGGGCAGAATCCGCTGTACACAGAAATACTGATCTGGGATGAGGGGGACGGATTTGCGGGAGAAGATATTCCGCATCTTTTTAAGCGGTTTTATCGCGGAAAGAATGCAGATGCGGGCGGTAATATCCGCGGAGGCGGCATTGGAATAGGTTTAGCATTGTCAAAAGAGATCATAGAACATCAAAATGGGACAATAAGGGCTAAAAATCTGCCGAATGGCGGTGCATGTTTTGAGATCCGGTTATATAAACAATAAATTCAAAGCAATAAATTTCATATCGATTCTGTTGCGGTTACTAAGTTGTAACTTTCATTTGGTAAAATATAACTTATCAGAAAGGTGCGGTCTTTGCGCCGTGCATCCAAATTCCAAACATCCAAAGG
>CAJTYI010000192.1 GCA_910584215.1 uncultured Roseburia sp.
TGACCCGCCGAAAGACGGCAAGCGGAAAATATCGACTGAAAATATCGGGCAGCTCCCGATTTCGCCAAGACCCACAAAGAGGACAATGATACTCCCGTCCAGCCACAGTCCGAGCGGTAACCAATCCGCCGCAGGCAATGGGGGCGGCTCTGTCAGACCGACAGTTGGGGTGCAACTCCCGTGGCGTCAGTTCGCTGCTGACCGTTTGGTGACTTCCCTTGCGTTATCACGCATCAGCATTTTCGGGGTGTCGAGGACAAATAGAAAATGCCTTTTATCATAAAGCCAGATGCAGGGCGGTCTATTGGAACAGGGCTTGTTTTATGCTCTCCCGACCTTAAATGCTTCCTTGCATTTGGCTGTTACATAGGCAGGGTATTCCTGCCTGAATACAGATGGAGGTTATAAAAAATATGGAAAGAACAATTAGGCGTGGCGACATCTACTACGCAGAGCTTAATCCCGTTGTCGGTTCGGAGCAGGGCGGCACACGACCCGTACTTATCATTTCCAATAATATGGGAAACAGGCATAGCCCGACGGTCATTATTGCCGCTATCACGGGCAGGACACAGACAAAGGCAAAATTGCCGACACACACCGAAGTAAAGAACTTTGAGGGACTTGACAGAGAATCTATTGTTTTGCTTGAACAAATTCGTACAATAGATAAAAAAAGATTAAAACAGTATATGGGCATGATGCCCGCTGAAACGATGGCAAGAGTTGATAAGGCTCTTGCCATTAGCATTTCACTTAAAAATGGTTCGGAAAATAATTGTGCGAATTAGTGGAAATGGGAGGATTTGCACA
>CAJTYI010000193.1 GCA_910584215.1 uncultured Roseburia sp.
TTCTGCCGTATCCGGCTCACATCTGCATGGATGCCGGATTTTACACTTGCCTCAAATTGTGAATAATCGACCATATTTTCCTCCGTTTCTTACGTTTCTGTAGATTGCTAATATTTTTTATAGATATATTCAGTATAAAGCCGATAAAAACAATATACAATCCAGACCACCCAGGTTATTTCCCACTTGTGTGATATTACAGAAATCTGCGTGCAATCTTGTTCTTTCCTGGTAGCAACAATGAGACTGCCTGTTTTTTGAGCGTTCAATATTTTCACCTTCTTTCTACTACAATATATTTATGGTTAATACCCCTTACAGCCAGTAAGGAATTACCCATCTTGTTGCTTAAGCTGTTAGAATGAGTAAGGCAATAGGTCTGGCCACCCCCTTTCAGGACTTAGCGTCCGTAAAACAGTCAGCCAACCAGCCCTCATTCGCAGCATTCGTTTTACGCAGGTTGAACCCAAAGACGTTCGTGTGATACCCAGTAGATTGAATAGGCAATGGGAAAACTGGTATTGACCATTGCTAATACATTACAAAGGAGTATCTATTATGAACGCTGTTGGTATTGATGTTTCCAAAGGCAAGAGCACTGTCACCATCCGCAGACCCGGCGATATTGTCGTCATGTCTCCCCGCGACATCCCACATACACAGTCCGCCATCAATGACCTGATCGCGCAGATCAAGGAACTTGACGGGGATACAAAAGTCTGTATGGAGCATACCGGAAGGTACTATGAACCGGTTGCCGCATGGCTTTCTGATGCCGGTATCTTTGTTAGCGCCGTTAATCCCATGC
>CAJTYI010000194.1 GCA_910584215.1 uncultured Roseburia sp.
TCATTGTCTCCCTGGCCGCATGCGCTCTGTACTGTCTGCGCATTGGCCTTTCCCTAACCCAGTATCTCCCCGGCACGGAGCGCTCTGGTCTTAACCACGCACCGGCCCTTTCACTTCATCAACTCATGTTTTCCCCAAATAGAAGAGACGATTAGTCTTCCTGGCGGAGCTGTTTTGGCATTTCCGGCTCATGGATTTTGCCGCAGCATGACATATTTGCAAACTGTCCTGCCAGTTTTTCCAGCAGATGTTCCGCTGCGCGGACTACTGTTTTGCTTTCTCTTGCTTTCTCCATTGTGCCACCTCCTTTCCTCTTATTGCGCCATGAGCGTAACACATATTTCGCCATTTTTCTACCCAAACTGCGTGAATTGCCCTTTAAACTGCGTGAATTCCCCATCGCACCGCATTGTGTTCTCTTTTTCCACATGCTATGATAAAGATGCACTACAAAAGAAAGGGCTTTTACTGCATGAACAACACCATATTCCAAAACTGCTTTGAGTTTTTTGTCACTTTCGTGGAGATCCGGTTATTCTTCTACTTTATCTCCCACCGCCTGCCCAGAAAGAAAAAGCATCCTTTCCCCTGGCAGGCTTACATGTCCATTCTGCTGCTTGCCATTGTGCTTTCTAATTATTATGCGCTCCCCTCCATCCTAACCCTCTTTATGGCCCTGGCCGCCGAGCTCGCCTTTACCCTCCTCTGGATGAGGGGCACCCTGGCCGAAAAGCTCTTCTGGGGATGCATGTACCGTATCATAGACCTGGTATCCGAAAGCATGGTGTTTTTC
>CAJTYI010000195.1 GCA_910584215.1 uncultured Roseburia sp.
CAGCTTCCCTCTGCTTATCCTTGACGATTTCGGCATGGAGCGTGGCACAGAATACGGGCTTGAACAGGTTTACAACGTGATTGACAGCCGATACCGCAGCCAAAGGCCGCTGATTGTCACCACAAATTTGACGCTGGAGGAATTGCAGAACCCGGAGGACACCGCCCATGCCCGGATATATGACCGCCTTACAGAAATGTGTACCCCCGTCCGCATTACCGGGGAGAATTTCAGAAAAGCCAGAGCAAGGGAGAAAATGGAATCCGCAAAATGTATTTCTGTCTTTCACCGGGCGAACCGACAGCGCGAATTGTCAAACCTTGAAAAGACGTGTATCATAGCTAGATGCCCCAAAGGCATGCGTTAGTACCCCGGCGTTTTGAAGGTTCGGGCAAAAACAAGAGCACCTGCAGTTAGGATGCCGGCTGGACGCCGCTTTCATATACGGAGAATAAAAATATATCACTTCAGATAAGAGCCATTTTGTATATTTATTCATTATATATGGAATCACGTTTCCAAGCTAATAACCTATGCTTCAATTATTCATATTACCCAAAAACCCATGCGGATTGATACTGCAGGGGTTTTTGCTGTATTAGCTCCCTGCTGGGAAGAAAGGGGTGGGAAAAAGATATTTTGAACCGTCTGCTATGGACCGCTGCTTTGAAATACGCAACAGAAAAACAGAGAACCAACCACGAATGAAAGTGATAAGTTCTCTGCTCTTTTTGTACCTTGTTTGTCAGTGCTGGTGATGAGTTGTTGTGAATACTTCCTTAATCACCGC
>CAJTYI010000196.1 GCA_910584215.1 uncultured Roseburia sp.
TGGAGAGCGTGGAAGAAAACGCCGGACTTATCGAAGAAAGTGCAGAGAGTGCTGAGGAAAACGCCGGGCTCGTCGAAGAAAGTACAGAGAGCGTAGAGGAAAACGCCGGGCTTATCGGAGAAAGTGCAGAGAGCGTAGAGGAAAACGCCGGGCTTATCGAAGAAAGTACAGAGAGCGTAGAGGAAAACACGGAGTATATCGAAGGAAACGCGCCAGCTGTAAACACTTATGCACAAACGGACGCCCAGCTTGCGGATACGCCTGCCACAGAAAAGTATGATGCGGCTTACGCGGCTAGGGTAAACTTTCAGGAAGCGTATAATAAGAAGTATCACTATGTGCCGATAGATGTGAGACTGTGACACCAAAGAGACGATGGATGCCGCTTTCACTCATATAAAAGAAAAGATTACAATAATTTTAATAGAATAAATATGCAACACATGGCATACTTATTCAGTCAAAACAATGGCGAATAAACCATAGTGTTTCTTTTAAGACCGTTTCAAGTTTTTTAAACTCAAATATGACATAAGATTTGTGAATAGTTACAAGTGGGCAGAACCGAATTTTTGGTTCTGCCTTTGTTTGTATTATATAAAGATTTCCAAGTCTGCCAAAAAAGCAGTCGCTACTTATCGAACGGAAAACTTACTTTGCAAGAATGGCGGGAATAGATCTTAAAAAGGGTGTTTTTGAATAAGCGATAGATAGAGAGTGGAATTTGGGCTTATCACATGGTATAATGGAGAGCGAAAATTGAATTCTTACTTGAATTGTAAG
>CAJTYI010000197.1 GCA_910584215.1 uncultured Roseburia sp.
CATCAACAGCCAGCACGTTTTACGCCCTGCCGCTTATGCGGCGGAGCAGGGGGCGGCAGGCTATGAGAGATACTTTGAGGACAACGAAGAAAACCGCTATATATGGAGTGAGAACAGCTTGAGGAATATTTTAAGAAGCCCTATCTATGCGGGAAACCTTGCAGGCTACAAGCGGATTGCCGCCAACATGAAAAGCAAGAAAAGACCGTCTAAGCTACCAGAAGAATGGGAAGTGATACCCGACACCCATGAGGGGATAGTCACGCAGGAGGAATTTGATACCGTCCAGCAGCTTATGACGAGCCGCAGGCGGGAACAGAACGCAGGGGGATTTGAGAATATCTTTGCAGGCGTAATCAAATGTGCAGACTGCGGCTATGCGTTGCGGGCGATGAACGCTAACAGGAGGAAACGCCCAGATGTCATTGACTGCGTACAATATTCCTGTAATAATTACGCCAGATACGGCAACGTCATGTGTACCGCACACTCCATTGAAGCGAGGGACTTATTCAACGCCGTGCTTGCCGACATCAACCGTTTTGCGGATATGGCGGTGAATGACGAGCGGGCGGTGAGGGCGATTGAGAAGCGGCTTACGGAAACAGACCAGAGCAAAGCGAAGGCAATGGAGAAAGAACAAAAGAAGCTGAACAAACGCCTTGCGGAGCTTGACAGGCTGTTTTCCTCTCTCTATGAGGATAAGGTCATGGAGCGTATCACCGAGCGGAATTTTGAGATGATGTCGGGGAAATACCAGAAAGAACAGCTTGA
>CAJTYI010000198.1 GCA_910584215.1 uncultured Roseburia sp.
AATAAACGGCTGCCTTTATCGTATACCGGCTCCAAAGAATAATACAGCTTGTCCATTGTTGCTCCCGGAACCTTCATTTTTGTCGTTTCCACTACTTTGCATACTCCTGAATTTCCGTAAACTACATATTCATCTTTTTCAAACATGTCCTGATTTCCTCCTTTCATGGAAAAAGATAATCCGTTAAACTGTGTGAAACGGATTCTTCTCTGCTACTGCTTTTCTGCATCGTAGCATATTTTTTCAGATTTGTCAGTAACTTCTAAAAATTTTGTGAAAATTCACAAGTTATGGCAGGGGTGTTTTTGTGCATTTTGTCCACAAAAAAAAGGGGCTGTCGCACTAAGTAATTAGTGCGCAGCTCCTTTTCTATGCAAAAAAATAACTGCCAGACCTCGAAAGAATCCGGCAGTTAGTGTAAAATTAATGTATGACCAAACACATTAACTTACAGAAAAATTATAGCCTAAATCAAAGCGGATATCAATTAAAACTTCCGCTAAATATTGAAACGATCATTCCGGAGGATGATTCTGTGCGGTTACTGAGTCAGTTTGTGGAGGCAATGGATTTGACTGACTTATATTCTACTTATGAAAGAATAAATTCAGTATCCCCGAGAACTCTTCTGAAGATTGTACTTTACTCTTACATGAATGGGGATTATTCTTCCCGCTCCATGGAGCTTAACTGTAAAAGAGATATCAATTTCATGTTTCTTTTAGAAGGTGCGCCTGCTCCTGACCATGCAACATTTGCACGATTTAG
>CAJTYI010000199.1 GCA_910584215.1 uncultured Roseburia sp.
TCAGTTCATTTACAATATGAACATTTGTACACTCCTCATTCATCATTCCCTCGCCAATACAGTTTTCCTCCATTGCTTCAGACAGGGTATTCCATGTCCCAAGGTCTTTCCACTGACCTCCAAAACGCATAACCTGAATAAATGGCTCTTTTTCAGCTACTGCATAATCAAAACTTATTTTTTCCAGTGTTTCATATTTGGAAAACAAATCCTGATAATCCGTAAAATCAATTAATTCATGTGCTTTTTCCAGAAGATATTCAAGTTTAAACGCAAACACACCTCCATTCCACAGTGCCCCCTGCGCAATATACTGCTTTGCAGCCTGCATATCCGGTTTTTCCTTAAAACAGGAAACATCACTGATACACTCTTTGTCCTTTGGAAGAATATACCCATATTTTTCACTTGGATAGGTTGGTTCAATACCCATAAGTACAAGATTTGCCTCCCCTTTTGCGGCCTGTTCGGAAAGCAGTTTTAAAGCCTCAAAATAATCCTGTTCCACATAGGGGTCCACCGGACAGACTACTACTGGTTCTTTCAGAGAAACCTTCTGTACATCTGCAAGATACGCCATTGCCAGCGCAATTGCCGGAAAAGTATCACGGCGGCAGGGTTCTACGGAAATACCCACCTTTTTTCCAAGCTGATTATGAATCGCAGAAACCTGAGTTTTGGAGGTAGCTACTGTAATTTTTGCCTCCTTGTCCAAAGTCCGAATCTGACGGTACATACGCTGAACCATTGACTCATATTCT
>CAJTYI010000200.1 GCA_910584215.1 uncultured Roseburia sp.
GTCACAATAAAACCCGTATCAAAATACGCGAAGATACAGAACTTAAAAAGTTTCCTCTTTACTGTCCTAAATGCAAACAGGAAATTTTAATTAACGTAAAATTGAGCAATATATACGTTATCAAAGAGCCAGACGCTTAGACGCAGAGCCGATAACATGTAGACATTGAGCTACGGTTATCGGCTCTTTTTTTAATAATAAAATCAAACTGCCGCACGACGGCAAAAGAAAAAAACCGTCGTAACGCAGATATTTTGTCACGCCTTTTTTAAGAAACGGCGGTTTTGAGAAATCAGAACCGCCTTTTCTTTTTTGAACAGGAGCTGGCGGTATCAAGGAGGTATCGCCATGCCCTTTACTATTTTCTATTCGCCGTTTAACGGTAACTTATCAAAAAAAGCCCGTCCACCGCCGGGAATCTCTCTACCCTTGAATATGAACTGTCTAATCACCTGAATACTGTTTACAATACCTATACGCCTATCCGATTTTTTCGGACAGGCGTATTTTGCTGCTCAAAAAATTTTTTGAAGAAATTTCAAAAAATCTTCGGCGTTTTTCAAAAACGCCGTATTGCCCCGCGAAAAGGGGGAAGCACCACCAACTTTCCAACGAGAAAGGAGGTGAGAATGTGGAACCTAATAGCAGGGAGTTTTACAAACAGTGTGCTTTTCAGAAGTTTTGTAATACGGTACTGCACAATGAAGCGTGTGACGCTCACAGGGAGCTACACAGGCATAAGGCAAGGGAAGTCACCTT
>CAJTYI010000201.1 GCA_910584215.1 uncultured Roseburia sp.
TGTTAGTGTACTGTCATATAAGCATTTTCAGAAGGTTCAATGATAGTCGTATTTACTTGGACAGTAGCAAACCCAGCCGGGGCCGTCAAGGTTGAAGTGCATGGCGCTTTCAGCGCCAACCTTGACCGCCCCGCCCGGGTTCGCTTTGTGGTGGTTAAGGCGGGCAAGCCCCAAGGGTGCTTGCCCGCCTCCTTTGATTTTGGGTGCCGGGGGTGGTGTTCCTCCGGCCGGAGGTTGGCGGAAACGTACCTCATTTCGATGTACGTTTCGACACGGGGGACGAGGGACGGGGGCTTGTATACCTGCCGCCGCTCCCCGAAAACGGACAGGCTTTTCGTTCGCTCCCGCTCACAAAAACCCCGCCCGTTTTCCTGCCGGTGCAAGCGGGGCGCAAAAGCGCCGCACCCCGCTTCCCCCGTCAGCCGCACCAGCAGGTATAACACACTACACTTTGCTTCGCAAAGTCGTGTGCCAAAGGGGGCCTGTCTCGCCTTCGGCTCGGTCGGCGATGGACGAGCGCCACTGGCGCTCATCGCCCCCCTTTGGAAACCCCCGCTTCCGGCCTGCGGGCCGGGTCAAGGGTCTACCGCCCACATCAATCCATCAATCAATCTATCGTGTCATTCAGTATATGGATTGACAGGAGCGACAAATTGTGATACAATAAGAGCATGAAGGAGGCGAGAGCCATGAGCGAGATAGGCGCCAGACTGCGGACGCTCCGGGAGGGGATCGGCCTCTCCCAAGCCAAGTTTG
>CAJTYI010000202.1:0-287 GCA_910584215.1 uncultured Roseburia sp.
CAGATTTTTGGGGTATCGCGGTCTGAACGGAGAGGGCGGGGAGCGGCACCGGGACAACCTGCTGTTTAGTTCAAAGTAAAGCCGACAAGAAATGGCAACGCCCGCACAGCGTTGTACTGTGCGGGCGCATGAAGTGACATAGTTCTTTATGTACTGGCAAATTTCGCGTTCATGGCCGGAGTAATCCGGCAGAGGGGCTATGCTTTTTTTGACAGGTTAGAGGGGGGCAGGACAATAAAGGACATGACGATACCTCCAGGATACCGCCGTGTCCTTAAAAATGGGCG
>CAJTYI010000202.1:297-746 GCA_910584215.1 uncultured Roseburia sp.
TGGGCGACTTTAACACACCCCCCGTTTCCCATTTTTTCAAAAGAAAACGGCGGCTTGAAATTTGTTATTTCAAAACCGCCGTTAGGCTACTGTATTTTGTTTTGGCGCACAGATAATCAGCCGCCGCAACAACGGTTTTTTTTATTATCCGTTGAGCAGTAGCAATTTTGCTAATCAAACAACCTGGTTACTCATCATTTTTATTCGTTTCTTTTGGATAGACAAAATTATCATAAGAACGACTCCCTTGTCCAATCGCAAGGATTGCTCCAACCGATTTTCCCATTATATTTCTACCCGCGTTCATGATGTCATAATCTCGCAAAATAACATTATAGATATGAGCTTTTTTGGCAACGCCAAATAGCCCTATAATTTCTGCATCTGGATTGGTCATGGTAAGGCCAACAATTTCAAAACCATTACCAGTAAAAGTGCCTGTAAATGGA
>CAJTYI010000203.1 GCA_910584215.1 uncultured Roseburia sp.
GTTTAAGGGGTAGCTGTACCGCTTATTTACCGCTTCTAGGATGGGCCTAAAAAGTGAAAGATGGTACTGCTTGGGAGAAATCCCGGGCAGTACCATCTTTTATGTCTGCAATTCCAAAAATTCTAAATTATTTTGCCATATGCTTTTTTGATTGCTCCAAAAAGAAGTTTAAGTATCAAATGAGACGCACTAAAAAGGTGTCTCAAAAACAAAAAATAAGTTTTTGGGACGGGTCCAGAGGGGGAAGGGTGAAACGCTTTGAAAGGTATACCTTTCAGAGTGCACCATTTTCGGGACAGTTTCGGTGTTCAGTTTCATTTGAAAATCTAGTTGATAGGAGCGGTTACAATGAAAGTCGGATATGTACGCATTAGCACAAAGGAGCAGAACACGGCAAGACAGGATTTGCTCATGCAGGAATTAGGGGTTGAACGGGTGTTCACCGATAAGATCAGCGGAAAGAATCAGGAAAGGCCAGAACTGCGCAAGATGATGGATTTTGTGCGGGAGGGTGACAGTCTGACCGTAGAGAGTATTTCACGCTTTGCGAGAAACACCCGTGACTTGCTTGACCTAACCGCAACACTGGACGCAAAAGGTGTGCAGTTCATAAGCAGGAAAGAAAACATTGATACCAGCACAGCGGCCGGAAAATTCATGCTGGCGGTCTTTGGCGCTTTGGCTGAACTCGAACGGGATAATATATTGGAACGTCAAGCCGAGGGAATCGCCATAGCCAAGGCAGA
>CAJTYI010000204.1 GCA_910584215.1 uncultured Roseburia sp.
TAACACCAGAAAAAAACTCTTTGAACAAAGAACTTCTGCCTTTTCGATTAGCAGACTTTTTAGCATTATTTTTAGTCCGATTAGCAGGAAAGGCATTTTGATTAGCAAAAACCTCAAATTTCTTGCTAATCATTAGCAAGCTAATCGGTGACAATAATTAACAGTTCAATTTCTTTTTAGTCAAATCTGATTAGAAAAAACCGCTCCTGCTAATCGGACATTGTTATGAGTTCAAATTCTTTTTGGAAATAAAAAACGCCGAAAACCTTGAAAAATCAATGCTTTCGGCGGAGTTTTTGGCGTCGCTAAGAGGATTTGAACCTCCGACCTACCGCTTAGGAGGCGGTCGCTCTATCCAGCTGAGCTATAGCGACAGTTACAAAATCTATATTTATTTTTACTTGTTACCTTTTCCCTTGTCCTCTTAGGCGAGTGTTATAACACTTTCTTAGGAGGCGGTCGCTCTATCCTGCTGAGCTATAGCGGCAATTATCTAATATATACATCAAACTTTATGCTTTCTTATTATACTTCAACACTTGCCAATTGTCAAATCATTTAAACGACTTCCTTAAATTATTTTATCAACCACAGGAAATCCCCTACATTTGCTAATCGGCTATCTTTTTTAACTAATTGCCATCCAACTACTGTTACTTTTTAAGATATACATCCGCATAATTAACGCCTAGAGCCAGAGCTTCTTCATGATCATTCACATAAATATCAATATGATTCTCCTTAAT
>CAJTYI010000205.1 GCA_910584215.1 uncultured Roseburia sp.
CCATACTCTGTCAGCAGAAGATCAGTAATCTCCTTTGCTGTCAGGGCGCGCCCGTCCTTTAGCAGATTCAGTATGAGAAAATGCAGTACAAGGTCGTTATCAGTGAAGCTCTTTGTCTTCCATACCTGGAACAGGGGATTAGTATCCAGGAGATTGCTGTCTATGGCAAGGAAGATATTCGTGCCGTCAGATGTATGGGTCTTTTGGACATAGGGACCGAGCCAGCTTTCCAGACGCCGCCGCTCATTATCGTAGGTGCGGGGGCTTTTTTCCCGGAACTCATTTCTAGATTTGAAGCCATAGACAAAAAAATCACGGACATATTCTCTTGTTTTGGGAAAGCTTTTCACTAGCTCCCGGAAATCTGACATGGCATCCGCCTCCTTTTATAGTTGAGCATTCTCGGAAACTAACCACCACTTTATCGGCTCGGATGCCGTACAGCGGGGTGTACGGCCCCGTGAATAGTAATCTTAGTATATCACATCTCGCAACTTTTTTTAAATGATTATTTTTATCCTGTCTGGTAAATTATACCTATCCAAAGGAAATCTTAAAGGAAATCTTAAAAGAAATCCGATGAGAAATCCCAGGATGCCGTTTGGCAGACATAAGGAAAACCACAGGAAAAGAAAAGGAAGGGATGTGAAGAGATGTTTGTGTGGTATGAAAAAGAGAATATGAGATTTCCGGTAAAGATATGGCTGGAAAAGCAGGAGGATTTGGAGGATAGCTGCAGG
>CAJTYI010000206.1 GCA_910584215.1 uncultured Roseburia sp.
CTTTTAAAAACCGCATACAGGGGAATGAAGTTTATCCCCTGTGGCGGAAAAATATCTATAAAACACAATCAAATCTTGAAGTTTCACAATCATTTCGATTATTATTCAACTATTTAGGTATGACACAACTCATGGCGGGCGGCGGCGTTGCGCTGATCGGTTCGACCCTTGTACCCCTGCTTGCCGGGCTTTTCGGCTAAGAAGCGCGGGTAAGAGCCTATGCAGAGCATACTTGACGCGATCACGGAATGGATAAAGGAAATCCTCATAGGAGCCATAAACGGAAATCTGTCAACTATGTTCGGGGAAGTGAATTGTTAGTAAAGTGGGTTTTGCCAAAACAAGAGGAATAAAAGCTGGTGTGCAGGTGGTTCTTATAAAATGAATATGGTAAAATTTTATAAGAAGCGAGGTAAAGCAATATGGAAAAGAAAATTTATATCACAGAGGAAGAACGGGCAAAGTGCCAAAAGGTGGCTGAAGCATTTACAGAACTGTACGAATTGGCGGATATTGTAGTGCTTGATGTAGGCAGATATGGTTTCGTGATGCTCAAATATTATACGCCGCCGCATGGCTTTGAGGAAGATGCAACTTTTACGGACAGCAAGGCATTGTTTGAAGCATTATGGCAGGAATGGCTTGATATGAAGCTGTATCTTATCGCAAAAGGTACTCCATTGCTGGAAAAAGGGTATAAGGGTGTGTTTGAGAGCCTGACAAAAGAAAAACAG
>CAJTYI010000207.1 GCA_910584215.1 uncultured Roseburia sp.
GCCCTGCATATCATACACAGAGCCATTCTAATCTTTTTCCCTCTATATAGGGCATTGACTTTCCGTAAAACTGATTTTACAGAGTTATACCCGCCATTCTTGCAAAGTCGGCTTTTTTCGCAATAATTGACGATTGTTTTTCTTTTGAAAGGCAGTTGAATACTTCCTCATAGATGATATTATCTAACTGCATTTTCTTTGCTGTCAGATACAGTGTTGTATCGAACCATGCCTGCCAAAGAGCATCAAACAATGCTCTGCCGTCCGTGAAAGTTGCATCTTCTTCAAAGCCATGCGGCGGCTTGTAATATTTCAGCTCCACAAAGCCGTATCTGCCCGCATCAAGCACCACGATTTTCTCCATCTCGTACAGTTCCGCAAACGCATCAGTTACTTTTTGGCACTTTGCACGTTCTTCCTCTGTAATATAAACTTGTTTTTCCATATTACTTTTGCCTCCATGATTTAGATATAAACCATCTCATTTTTAACTATTTCCTCTGCCCGATATCGGATACTGTTCATCTTCTGAACCCATTCCCATTGATTTTTTGCTTTTAATTCCTCCGTCACTCCTTCGACAATCTTCATCTGTTCCATGATAATATCTAACCGTTTCTCTGCCTGCTCATTCAAATCGGCAAGATATGTCCACAATTCACAAGTCAGTAATAATGCTGTGTAACGTGCTGAATGTTCCTGCTTCAGATAATCCCGATGTAGCCGAC
>CAJTYI010000208.1 GCA_910584215.1 uncultured Roseburia sp.
CTTGAAGCGATTGGCGTAATCGTGCTTGAAGATGAAACAATACAATTAAAACATGAAAAAGAAACGATAACGCTTATCGGGCTTTCTGACCCTAATTTCACATTGAAAGGTGATATGTTCGGGGAAGCCCCGGCTATGGTTAGCACAAAGCTGAATAGCCTTGTTGATGATGAAAGCAGCTACACTATTTTACTTTCACACCGACCAGAACTATTTGAGAGCTATGCACGTTGCAATATTGATTTGGTTCTAAGCGGACACGCACACGGCGGTCAATTCCGTCTGCCATTTATCGGCGGGCTGATTGCCCCCGATCAAGGGATATTTCCAAAGTATGACGCAGGGCTGTTTACAAACGGCAGTACAAATATGATTGTTAGCCGGGGATTGGGTAACAGCATTATTCCTATCCGTTTTAATAACCGCCCGGAAGTCATTGTAATTGAACTTCTTAACACGGACTTATAAGAACAGCTTATAGAAAACTGAATGATAAAGTAATCTGCCGCACGACGGCAAAAGAAAAAAAGCCGTCGTACAGCAGCCATGTTTTAGTGCCTTGATTTTACGGTGGCTTTGGAAAACAAAGCTGCCGTTTTTATTTGGAAAATTAAAATGGAATGGGTTAAATCAGGAGGGAAATAATGAGAAAGAGGAAATTGAAAATATCGCTCCATAGAATAAGGGGAACAAAAGAATTACGGATGGTTTACACATCATG
>CAJTYI010000209.1:0-300 GCA_910584215.1 uncultured Roseburia sp.
TATACTTATTCTCTGTATTCTGCATAAGTTCCTCCTTTATGCTGTTGAGAGTTTTTTCTGTTTATTTTTCTAAATGTTATTAGTATAACATAGAAATACAATATTTTCTATATATGAATGTGTTTTATTTACATAATAAAATCTTTGTGTCACTATAAATTTGTAAAAATTTTCTCTTCTCCTTGCTCATAAACAACTGCGTTCTTAAAGGCTGCATTATAACAAATATAAAGTAATTTTCTATAAAATAAAAAATCCCGCTAACATTGGGATTTTTCTAAAAAATATAAAAGCGCGAGA
>CAJTYI010000209.1:310-701 GCA_910584215.1 uncultured Roseburia sp.
GCCCCGACCTTGGCAAGGTCGTGCTCCACCAACTGAGCCACTCGCGCATAATATACCATAAGCACTTCTTTTTCTTATGGAAATGCCCAGTTCCGGAATCGAACCAGAGACACGAGGATTTTCAGTCCTCTGCTCTACCAACTGAGCTAACTGGGCTTGTCGGCGTTCACCGAAACACAAATGGTATTTTACCAGTAATTTGAAAATTTGTCAATATATTTTTTTCTTTTATTTTGATTTTTTATTTTGCCCTGCGCAATTTTCCTTTACATACAAACAGACTGCCAAAAATCTATCTGCCACTTCCATTCCCCGCCGCCTGTTTCATTCTCATTTTATTTTCATACATCTGTTTATCCGCACGCTGTCTGGTATCTTCGATATTTTTATC
>CAJTYI010000210.1 GCA_910584215.1 uncultured Roseburia sp.
TTTCTTCCTTGCGGTACACCTTGATGTGTAAAATCATCCGTAATCCTTTTGTTTCCCTTATTCTATGGAGCGATATTTTCAATTTTCTCTTTCTCATTATTTGCCTCCTGATTTAACTCATTTCATTTTAATTACCCAAACAAAAACGGCAGCTTTGTTTCCCAAAGCCACCGTAAAATTAAGGCACTATAACATGGCTGCCATACGACGGCTTTTTTTCTTTTGCCGTCGTGCGGCAGATTAGTCAGTATTCGCTTTTCACAAACAGATTATTTTTTTCTACGGCGTTTCCATTTTGCCGCAATTCTATTTGTGAACGGTAATGAAATCAGAGTTTCTTCTATGAGATTCCCAATGAAATTTGCAATCAACTCTATCAGAAAGTCCATTTTGTTTCTCCCACAATCTGTATGTTTCAACCATGCAGTCATTTTGCTGTCACGATAATAATAACTGCCGCCAGACCAATGGCAAGGGAATGTTTCTTATATGTCCAATGCAAATACTTAATAAGCCCGTGGAGCATAGCATTTAAGATGAAATCTTATAATTCGTTAATTGTTGCGGTAATCTGCATATTATACATACGTTTTGCCGGCGCATAGACTGATATGATGCAAGAAAAAACAACCAGCAACAGTACTATCGCAATAGTACTAAAAGGAATATTCCACGAGCCGCCAAAATGGGTAATAACA
>CAJTYI010000211.1 GCA_910584215.1 uncultured Roseburia sp.
CCTTCTAAGCCGTGGGTCGGGGGTTCGAATCCCTTTGGGCACATTGGTCCGGGAATGAATCCTGGAGTCTATGGTGGGTATAGCGCAGTAGGCTAGCGCGCCAGATTGTGGCTCTGGAGGCCCAGGGTTCGAATCCCTGTATCCACCCTCTTACATTTTGTAAGATTATCGCCAAGCATTAGGCTTAGGGCTATCGCCAAGCGGTAAGGCACAGGACTTTGACTCCTGCATCTCGTTGGTTCGAATCCAACTAGCCCTGTTAAGCAGGGGAATTTTTAAAGGAGTTGACCTGCAGAAATTAAATAAGTTATGGGATACTAGCTCAGTCGGTAGAGCACTTGACTTTTAATCAAGTTGTCCCGGGTTCGATTCCCGGGTGTCTCATTAAAAAAATAATTGAAAGCTTTATAATTCAAAAGCTTTCAATTATTTTTTTAATTATATTCAATATCTGCATAATTAAATAAAAATACATAAAAATTATTTTGTAGCCTGCAAGTAGCCCACGAGTAGCCTGCATTTTTTAATTGTATTAAAATTTACAGTGTATTTACTGCTTCTAACATATCCTCAAGGCTGATGTGGTTATATACACTGTTGGTAATGTCTCCTCCGAGAGAATGGCCAACAATCTTCTTGACTATGGCATCATCTACTTTGTTATGCTTCAGGGCAGTAAAAAAGGTATGACGGGTG
>CAJTYI010000212.1 GCA_910584215.1 uncultured Roseburia sp.
TTGAAGCAACAGCAGCGTTTGTATGTGAATATTGGTTCGAGAATTTGAATCTTCGTGGGAATTACAAACAGGATATTTTTCAATACGTTTCTGAAAAATACCCACAATATTTAAGTGGTTATAAAGACATATATAACAATAAGAACATGGAATATTGGAAACAATTATCCGCTGATATAGATAGTTATTGCGCTCAAAAAAATATCAAGTATACAAATTATTTTTATCATAGTTTACTTGTTGCAGAAAAAAAGCAGTCAAACGCTAAAGACAATCAGAGGGGCTGTCGCACTAAATAATTAGTGCGCAGCTCCTTTTCTGTACAAAAAATTACAGCCGGACTTCGAAAAGTCCGGCTGTTGGTGTAAAATATAAGTATGCGAAAACCTATATATTTACATCAAGATTATACTTTGAACGAGGAAGGATATCAACTAAAACTTCCTTTAAATTTAGAAACCATCATTCCGGCAGATGATTCTGTGCGGTTACTGAGTCAGTTTGTGGAGGCTATGGATTTGACTGACTTATATTCTACTTACGAAAGGATAAATACAGTTCCGCCAAGAACTCTCCTGAAGATTGTTTTGTATTCTTACATGAATGGCGACTATTCCTCCCGTTCTATGGAACTCAACTGTAAAAGGGATATTAATTTCATGTATCTTTTAGAAGGAAAACCGGTTCCTGAC
>CAJTYI010000213.1 GCA_910584215.1 uncultured Roseburia sp.
CGAGTATATAAGTCCTAATGACTTAGAGACAAAAGAGAAGGATAGGGAGAGACGATTAAATAACTGGCTGCTGGAACTGGGATGGTAAGTCTGTGTTTCTTTCCTTGACGCATTCCGTTCTTTATCAGAAAATGACAGAACATAATAAAGAAATAAGCAGATTTTACATGGCTGTATGTTGTATTTTTAGGGAGCATATATTTTCTGCAACAAATCGGGTATAGGTTATTAGCTTGGAAACTTTAAAATATAAATGAATAAATATGCAAAACTTCGGAGGGTCAAAAGACAGGCAGCACCTGCAGTTTGGATGTCTGTCGTACGCCATATTTACACGAAGGGAATAATATATAACTTCTGACAGAACATATGTGCATATTTATTCATTTTGATGATATAAAGCGACACAGCTAATAACCTATAGTGAGACTGTTTCAACTTATCTACTCACTGGCATATATTTTTCAAGATATTCCTCAACTGCTTTCATATACTGCTCGTATATCTTATCGTCATTTTGCAGTCCATGTCCCGAATGGGGCATTTCAAAATAACGATAATCCACGCCGTTTTCTTTCAGGGCATTTACCAAATGTAAGGCGGTCTTAAATGGACACACACGGTCGTGGGCACCGTAGGCAATCACGCTCGGTACGGTGTTTTTATCCACCCACATAAATGCGGAAATCGG
>CAJTYI010000214.1 GCA_910584215.1 uncultured Roseburia sp.
CCGCCCTATGTAGCTGCTCATATTCGATACTCTCCGAAACAATATCCTCAATCCGTTCTGCCTTATAAAAAGCTCTGTCATTCAGCGTTTCATCGGTCAGCTCGGAGTGTTCAATGTGCCTGCTCACCCTGTTCAGATGGGATATGTCCTCAAGCTCAAATCTGTCAAACGTCTGGTACAGCATTTCATCAATCTCAATATTCTGCTGCTTTCCACGCCCGTCTTTAAAAGAGAGGTAATAATGCCCCTCGGTTATCGTCAAAGTGTACGGATTATACTTGTCCTTTTTTCGGTTTGGATGCTTTTCAAGCATTATAATTTCCTCCAATCAATCTGAATTTTTTTGAAAATCCAGATTGAAAGGCGGAGAACGGCATCCCACGTCAAAAACAGCCCTGCGGCGTGTTCTAACAAAAAACGACAAAAGAAAAACCGCAAAGGCTGTCACACCCTCACGGTTTATAGATATTTTGGTTCTTATATGTAGAGATTTGACTTCTACTTCTTGGGTAGAAAGCCCCCTTGCATTGACAAGGATTTTTTTAACAGGCTGTCCACCCATCCCCGATATGATATATGTAAATGGAAATTGCTATTTGCAGGCAATAAAAATCCCTCCAAACTTGAAACAGGTTTGGAGAGTGCTTGTTAAGTCTTTCGGGCATAGCAATACCGCCCA
>CAJTYI010000215.1 GCA_910584215.1 uncultured Roseburia sp.
ATAATCATAGGTAGGACAAGCCCACCAAATAAAAAAAACGATGTTCGGGTGGGCTATTTCGTCATACCCTGACCACCCTCCGACTTCGCTTTTTGAAGTTTGGAGGGATTTTTATTGCCTGCAAATAGCAAATTCTATTTACATATATCATATCGGGGATGGGCAGACAGCCTGTTAAAAAACTCCTCGTCAGTACATGGGGGCTTTGTACCCTGCAAGTAGAAGTCATATTTCTACATATTGGAACTAAAATCTCTCTAAACCGTAAAGGTCACGGAACCTTTGCGGTTTTTCTTTTGTCGTTTTTTATCGGAATGTGCCGCAGGGCTGTTTCTGCTGTTGGCTGCCGTTCGCCGCCTATCCAATCTGGTTTTTAGCATTTTCAAAAATTTCAGATTGGAGGAAAAAAGAATGGCATACAACAACGGACGGGAGAACAGGAAATGGCTTATCTGGAAAGAAGCCGAGGAAAAAATATTACGGGAGCATGGAGTTGATGAAACCACCATTGAACAAATCCGCACAGACGACAGGGCAGACTTCAATTCCAACAGGCGGTTTTACCATTGGACAAGCGACTTCGGCGAATACCTTGAGGGGATGGCAGACAGGGAACAGAATACAGAGCCAAAGACTGTTGCTGATTTACTGGATGAGATTG
>CAJTYI010000216.1 GCA_910584215.1 uncultured Roseburia sp.
CAGCGTGGCCGTTTTGACAGGTGATATTCATATTACTGCAGGAAAAGACGGAATAAAGTCGGATAATGATACTGAGACAGGAAAAGGGTATGTGTATATTGAAAATGCCAGTATTACAGGAAAAGTGGGTGATGATGGCATACAGGCAGTCAATGCCATTGTATTTTCCAAGGGTACATATCAGGTGGAGTGTGAAGGAAAGAAAACGAATTGTGATGGGATTAATGAAATAGCAGAAGATGTGATAACAGAATAATCACATGGAATTTTATAGAGATTATTTTAAAATAAAAAATTTACTCTTGACAAAGCAGAATAAAAAGTGTACAATACTAGTGTTGTGATACAGTAAACGTGTGTGTAGCTCAGCTGGATAGAGCACTTGGCTACGGACCAAGGTGTCGGGAGTTCGAATCTTCTCACGCACGCTGGTGAAACTTCTGAGAGTATTTACTTTCAGAAGTTTTTTGTATTTTACAGAAAGGAGGTAAATCATGGAGGAATATATCAATATCAGTCATACATTTCAGCCTGTATATAATGATAAGTCCAGAATTTTGATTTTGGGCACGTTTCCTTCTGTAAAATCAAGGGAAAATCATTTTTACTACGGACATCCCATGAACAGATTCTGGAAGCTTCTGGCGGTGCTGAC
>CAJTYI010000217.1 GCA_910584215.1 uncultured Roseburia sp.
TTAAAAACATGAGTTTGAACATCATTTCTGGTTCTTTTGCAGGGCGTCCGAAATGCTCACAATACTGTTTACGTAGCATAGGATTTACAAAACTGAAATCTATATTTTCTTTGATCCTCCTCAGGAGATGCTTTTGAGGAATAATGGCATCATAAAGCCCCTGATATGGTGATAGTGACAGGCATATCTGTGAATTATCTTTCAGCATGTTCAATCCCCCTCCGTTCGTTTTCATTATACCATTTCTCATAGAAAAAGCCTAATTCTTTTAACAAAGAATCAGACTTTTTCAGTGCCCTCATAAATACGGGCTTTTCCATACATTATAAAAAGCGCGAGACGGGACTCGAACCCGCGGCCTCGACCTTGGCAAGGTCGCGCTCCACCAACTGAGCCACTCGCGCTAATTTCTATAAATCTAACAATATCTATTTTACCACACCTTTCGTAAAAAATCAAGTTGAAGTTTGCTTTGTTTCCAGCTTATTTTTCACACGCTATAGAGGACAGAAAAACGTCCTTCATCTATACTTGAAAAATTTTATTGGCAAATATTTTTACCCTTGATTTTTCAAGAGTCTTCGACCTGTCCCTCACCGCCACACTGGGATCTCTAACCAGCCTGGGCATTGATGGAAGGATTTTGCCACCATCA
>CAJTYI010000218.1 GCA_910584215.1 uncultured Roseburia sp.
CGTTATAATAACCTGGCTGGGAAAAAAGCTGCTGAAATCAGCGAATATGACATCCGGGGATTGATGATTAACAGGGATACCCATAAGTGTCATTTGTATGGGAAAGAATTGCAGCTTACGCCTATTGAGTTCGGGATTCTTTGGTATCTATGCGAACACCAGGGCATGGTAGTTCCGTCAGAGGAATTATTCGAGGCAGTATGGGGTGAAAAGTTCCTGAATAATAACAATACAGTTATGGCTCATATAGGCCGTCTGAGGGAGAAGATGAACGAATCGGCAAAAAAACCGAAATTTATAGTAAATGTGTGGGGAGTTGGGTATACCATTGAAAAATAGAGTGCTTAGGAAAACGGACGAATTCAGGCAGTTTAAAGCAAAAATTTTTTTCCGTACAATATTGATGGTCACTATTGCGGTCAGCTGTATTTATCTGCTGTATTCTCTTCTTTTGAAAGGCAGGTTTGCGGACTGGATTGTGGCAGTAAACCAAAAGATTTTTAGACTGGATTATGATGCGGCAAGAACTTTGTATCAATGGACATTTCGAAACCATATAGAATTGGTATTTGTGGTTGGAACGGTGTTGGTGTTTTTTATTACATTCCGCATTTATTTAAACTGGTTTGTAAAATATTTCATGG
>CAJTYI010000219.1 GCA_910584215.1 uncultured Roseburia sp.
GGGAAGCTGGTCCTTTGGGACCTATACATTGCATATCGAACACGTCCAGGGCGACCCCTTCGCCGCTCCCTCCCAACTCAGTGTCACGGTGGATGGCCGTATAGCAGGTTTCCCCGCCGGCTGTTGGGAGACTTCCTGGAACCGCGCCGCCCTGGAGGACTATCTGCTCCGCCGCTTTGGCCGCCAGGCAGGGCGCTTCTCCCACCAGGCCAAGGGATCCGGGAAAAGCGGGGTGCTGGCCGTGACCGCCCCCGGCCAGGAGGTGCTGGAGCGGACAGACTGTGAGGTGCGATCCGGAACCGTCATCCTACGCTTTGAGGTGGGGTTTCCTGCCAACGGGCGGACCATAAACGCCCGGGAGCTTGAGAAGATCCTGTTCAACTTCCTCCCCGTCTGCGTGGAGCAAAGTCTGCTGTACGCCCGCACTCCAAAAGAGGAGCTGTCGAGCGTGATCGCCCTGGCGGAGGATCAGCATCTTATCCGAGATGAGCTGGCTCGGCTGGAGCTTGCGGCTTTTGTGGCGGACGGATCTATCCTCCCCCGGGAAAGCGGCGTCTCCGACCGGCCCATGAAAGAGGCGGTACCCTTCTCTTCACCGGATGAGCTGGCGGTAACATTAGAGCTACCCCATCGAGG
>CAJTYI010000220.1 GCA_910584215.1 uncultured Roseburia sp.
GAGGCATTTCCCAATCCGAACATATCTGCGCCGCCTGCAATTTTAGCAACAATCCGCCGCTTATTAGCCCCCCTTTGTAACATAAGTCTTAACGTTTCTTCTATTGCTGTATCTGCAAATTTTGCAATATTTTCATTTCTTGAAATTCTTTTACTGTCTGGCAGCATAATATGAGCCAATCCGGTAATCTTTGTCACCTTGTCATACAGGGCAATTCCTACGCAGGAACCAAGCCCCAGTGTTGTAAGACTATCAGGATACGCACATACTTTTAAATCTGCCATTCCTACTTTTATTATCTCACTCATTCTATCATCCCTATTACCAGTAAATATGCAATTTATACAATCGATTTTTGATTGTTTTGATTGCCATGAAACCGGATAAATCTCTAAATATCAGGTTTCATGTGTGCTCAATGAGGACCCCGCATAAATATCTGCCTAACAAATTCCCAGTGATTCAAGTATTCTATCATAGGAATCCAGTTCAGGAACCAGGATAAAATATCCATTGATTTCGCTTTCCTCGTTAAATGTAGTTTCAATATATAACACTTTATCTCCGATTTTGCCAAACTCAATCGCCGGCAGACTTAAAATTGCGCCAGCCATATCAATCTGCAGATGCGGT
>CAJTYI010000221.1 GCA_910584215.1 uncultured Roseburia sp.
TGCAAATTCCGAAGTATTTATATCATACATATTTGTTATATATGGTGTCACTTCTTTTTCACAGGCACATAATATCCCAATGTTACTCATAATACTCCTTTCCATATAACCATTATGAATTGTTCCTCAATTTAGTATAAATATTGTACCATACTTCTCAACAATTAAGCAAGGATATATTATAATCTCAATGATAATAGTCAACTAAATTGTGTAGATTGTATCAAGAATCATTACCGCAGATTATTGCGCTTTAAGTGCCAAAAAGAATGGGTTGATTTACTAAATATGCTCCAATACTTATTAAGCTTTGAGTAAATTTTACCACAATTCTAAAGAATCTTCTGCATCTATCCACATCTGCATATTGCCCTCTAAGTAAAGCCTTGCATATTCCAGTGGTCCATCAATAGCAAGGGCATTTAAGGCACATTCCGAGCGTGGAGTAGTCTTTAAATCTTTTTCTGTTTCCCAACAGTCAATCCGCAAAAGATATCCTGCGGTAGTTGCTATGTCTATGCTATTATGGTGTTTATTATATTCTGTATATATGATATTCATCTTATTTATTCCTTCCCTACTAAAAAATTGTGAAAGCATTTCAATCAGTTCTTCATGTCCTATTCATATTGT
>CAJTYI010000222.1 GCA_910584215.1 uncultured Roseburia sp.
GTCCACTTTCTTTTCCGCATCCTCAAGGTATTCCTGCTTCTGCGAAGGCACTGTCATATCGGAAATGGAAACTGTCATGGCAGCTCTTGTGGAATATTTATAACCCATTGCCTTAATATCATCAAGCACCTCTGCCGTCTTTGTAGCTCCATGTATATTAATAACCTTTTCAAGAATTTTCTTTAACTGCTTCTTGCCCACATGATAATCTACTTCCAGCTTTAAAATATCTTCTTCCTGTATTCTCTCTGTAAGACCAAGGTCCTGTGGAAGAATTTCATTAAAGATAAACCGTCCAAGCGTTGATTCTATAATCCCGGTAAATGCTTTTCCTTCTTCATTAAACTTTGTCACTCTGACACTGATTTTGGAATGAAGCGTAATCACGCCGTTTTCATAGGCAAGTATAGCCTCATTTATACTTTTAAAGGTTTTTCCTTCTCCCTTTGCACCTGGCCGTTCCTGTGTAAGATAATAAATACCAAGTACCATATCCTGAGATGGAACCGCAACGGGACCACCGTCAGAAGGCTTCAAAAGATTATTCGGTGAAAGCAGAAGGAACCGGCATTCTGCCTGTGCCTCGACTGAAAGCGGAAGATGAACCGCCATCTGGTCACCGTCAAAG
>CAJTYI010000223.1 GCA_910584215.1 uncultured Roseburia sp.
TCTGCTTTCTTCGGGTCTTTCGGGTCGATGTTCATTTCCTCAAAATAAAGATATGTGAACACATCTGCTGCGGAAAGAGAGCCGCCCGGATGTCCTGCTTTCGCGCTGTGAACAGCCGTTACAATGCCTTTTCTGACTTCGTTGGCTGTCTTCTGAAGTTCTAACTTGTCCATTTCTCTCTGCTATTAAAACATATACAAGTATATGTATATGCCAGATAACTCAGATAAATTCTGCGATTCTTCGCAAGCCTTTATCTGATAAATAGCTTTTCCTTTCTTAATATTTTAAATTTTCTGCCTCTAAGATTCAGGCAATTATTTTATTCTCCAAATACAGCCTTATAGTCCTTCTGGAACTTCTCAATTCCCTGGTCTGTAAGCGGATGCTTTGTCATCTGCTCAATTACCTTATAAGGTACAGTTGCAATATCTGCTCCTGCCAGTGCACAATCTGTAACATGAATCGGATTACGAACGGAAGCTGCGATAATCTGTGTATCAATTCCCTCTGCCACTGCAAACATATCTGCAATCTGTCTGATTAAATCAACACCCGTCTGTGAGATGTCGTCCAGTCTTCCAAGGAATGGTGATACATAAGTAGCTCCTGCTCTGGCTGCAAG
>CAJTYI010000224.1 GCA_910584215.1 uncultured Roseburia sp.
GTTATACAACCTGCTACTAAAAACAATTCTTAGTAGTTTTTCCTTTCATAATATTTTTGTTAATGATAATCTGTACACATATAAGTGCTTTTGTTCAGCAATCAACGCAGCCAGCCTTTGGCTGATTTCTTAACAGACGTTAGTTGCATTATTTATATGAAGCAATTTCCTTCCCTGTAACATGGCAGTGAATGAGAGTAGTTCATTACCACGCACCCCGGTGTTCCATTGCTGCAGCCGCTAATTGTGTCATAAACCTCATGCAGTTGATGACATGCCATAAGCTGATACCCTGTTCTAGCCCTGTCTCTGCTTATGTTTAGGATTTTCACAGATTACTCTGATTGCACCCTTTCTCTTAATAACTTTGCATTTATCGCAAATAGGCTTAACTGATGATCTAACCTTCACAGCAAAATCCTCCTTTCAAAAAAGTCCATTTGAAACTATAACATAAAATGCCTGAAAATACAAGTAATTTTTGGATTTTTTTCTTTTATTTATCTCTCCAGATAATGCGTCCCTTATTCAGGTCATATGGTGAAAGCTCAATCTTTACCTTATCTCCCTGAAGAATACGGATAAAGTTCATACGAAGCTTTCCGCTGATATGGGCAAGTACTAC
>CAJTYI010000225.1:0-283 GCA_910584215.1 uncultured Roseburia sp.
AAAAAGCGGCTGGAACATACAAATTGCAAACATGCTGTGATTGGGATTTCCGGCGGACTGGATTCTACACTGGCGCTTCTTGTCATTGTAAAGGCGTTTGATTTGCTGAAAATAGAAAGAAGCGGGATTTTGGCTGTCACTATGCCGGGCTTTGGAACTACTGATAGAACATATGATAATGCATTGAAATTAATTCAGAAAACCGGAGCTACATTAAAGGAAATCAATATCAGCAGGGCGGTGCGGCTTCATTTTGAAGAAATTGGCCACGATGAGAAGGTGC
>CAJTYI010000225.1:293-624 GCA_910584215.1 uncultured Roseburia sp.
GTCACCTATGAAAATTCACAGGCAAGACAAAGAACTCTGTTATTGATGGATTTGGCCAATAAAGTAAATGGGATGGTAGTGGGTACAGGTGATTTATCTGAACTTGCGCTTGGATGGGCAACCTATAACGGGGACCATATGTCCATGTATGCGGTAAATTCTTCTGTACCTAAGACATTGGTAAGATATCTTGTTCAATATTATGCGGACACATGTGGAGATATTTCTTTAAAAGAAACTCTTTATGATGTATTGAATACTCCGGTTAGTCCTGAACTTCTGCCTCCTGATGAAAGCGGAAAAATTGCACAAAAGACAGAGGATTTGGTAG
>CAJTYI010000226.1 GCA_910584215.1 uncultured Roseburia sp.
TCTTTGCATAACCGCTGCACCCACCTAAGCGATACGTTCCATTTTTCTGCGGCTTCCTGTGCTGTCATATAGTCAAACATTTTTGACCTCCTATTGCGTACTGCATATAGTATAGCCGCTTGAACAAACTGTATTAAGTAGATAAATATGAACATTCATTTTTATTTTGAATGTCCGCAAAATCCGTCCTACGATAGCTGCGCATCATTGCTCTCATTGCTGCTTTTTGTGGGCTTTCGTTTTTTCTTGCCATCAAAGATGGCAATGACATAAATAAAACCTCCAAACTGAGTAATCTTATCTTACATCAGTTTGGAGGTTTACACAAACTTTGGGATAGTCCCGACACAGTATCGCAAGTTTTCTCTCTTAATCTAACCACATCAATCTTCCGAGAAGTTCTTTGACTGCTCCTCAAGTATTAACATAAATTTATCATAATCGGACATGAAAAGTCTATCTTGTATAATACGATATTTTTCAAATTCCGTTTCAGCATACAATTTGGCTTGTTCTGCGCTTATTTTGCCAGGACCAGTCAGTATTTCCGTACCATTAAATGCAAGAAAACCATCCAGACGTTTTGCCCAATCCTTCATGCTCATTGGTATATACAAAGT
>CAJTYI010000227.1 GCA_910584215.1 uncultured Roseburia sp.
AAACCAAACCGTTCTTTGAACAATCTGGTTGAGTAGTTTGAGAGTCTTGTAAGTTTTAAAGGGTGAAAACCTATGGACTTTAATGCATAAGATGTTTCTTCGTTTGAGAGTCTTGTAAGTTTTAAAGGGTGAAAACCGGATTTGTACCAAATTAAAAGAGCAGTATTGTTTGAGAGTCTTGTAAGTTTTAAAGGGTGAAAACCAAAGAAAATATGAATATTGGTATCATTGATGTTTGAGAGTCTTGTAAGTTTTAAAGGGTGAAAACCTCCTTTTGGCAGAATCAGTATTCATTTTCCGTTTGAGAGTCTTGTAAGTTTTAAAGGGTGAAAACCCATTGACGCATACAGGGCAAGGTATGGTATGTTTGAGAGTCTTGTAAGTTTTAAAGGGTGAAAACCTAAAACACGGTCTTTAAATGGCTTCGGAAGGTTTGAGAGTCTTGTAAGTTTTAAAGGGTGAAAACCACTGCTTAATGCGCTCTGTATTCTGCGTTAGTTTGAGAGTCTTGTAAGTTTTAAAGGGTGAAAACCTGAGACAATCGAAAGCGACGTTATGAAAGCGTTTGAGAGTCTTGTAAGTTTTAAAGGGTGAAAACCATGGTAAACCCA
>CAJTYI010000228.1 GCA_910584215.1 uncultured Roseburia sp.
TGGGCCAGTTCCACGTTTAAGGCGGTCAGCCTGGGGTTGACTGTCTCGGTCTGGGCGGTCAGTGTTTGGAACTCGGACAGCTTATGCACCATAGCCTCATAGACAAACTGCTCAAACTCCGCCGTCCGAAGCGTCCCGCAGCCCTCGCAGCTCATATTGTCTGCCCGCTTGGTGCAATAGAGGTATTGGGTCCCCGCCCGGTTGCCCAGGCTTTTCAGCGCCCGCCCACAGTGGCCGCACTTCATCTTTCCGGCCAGCCAGGTATTTTTCGGCTTGCGCCCGCCCTGGAATGTGATGTTCGCCATCAGCTTTTTCCTGCACCGCAGCCAGGTATCGGCGGGGACAATGCCCTCGCTGGGGGCCAGTACAAGGATCTGCCCCCGCAGGTCCTTGTTTTTTCGCTCCTGCACGTCCCGGCCCTGGTAGAGATAGCAGCCGTTTGTCCCGGCGAAGTCCGCCGCGTCATTGACCACCACGGCCCCCTGCCCCTTGAAAAACTCGTACAGCTCCAGGTCGGCCTGGGCGTAAATCGGGTTGCGGAGCAGTTGGGAGATAAAGCCCCGTTTCAATTCCTTGCCGTAAATCAGGATATTGTTTTCA
>CAJTYI010000229.1 GCA_910584215.1 uncultured Roseburia sp.
GTCAGCGGGCTGGAAGGGTTTACCCCCCCTGATTGCGATCCGGACATTGAGGTATACTCTTTCCCCACAAAAAGGGCCGCAATCGAGTGCATACATTACAGTGTGATGCGGATGAACAGGAAGCCCAAAGTCGAGCGGTTGGATACAGGGTTCTACGCATACAAGATTCGGAGCGTGGACACCGGTCGATACGATGATGAGCATTTTATTGTCAAGCTGACCGCCGAAAATATCGGCCGCTTTCGGAAGGAATATGAGCTGATTCAAATGGAAAGCGCTGGGGGTTGACCGCATGGTAGGGTTCCGCGCCATCGATGCGGCGGTGGCGTGCCTGATTCTGGTGGGGCTTGGCAAGGCGGGCAAGTGGATGACGGAATAGGGCAGAGGGCCGGGGGTGATACCCTGGCCCTTTTACTATGGGGAAAACTCAGGTTTTCTCAGGTTGTTGTCCCAACCCCTCTATTTCGCGTTTTAAAGCCCCTTGCGCGGCGCTTGGCCCGCTCGACGTATAATTATGCTCCTTCGAGCGGGCGCGGCTTTACGGGCCTTATACGGCCCATATGTTAAAAGTTTGACAAGAAAACCTTGCCAGCGGTC
>CAJTYI010000230.1 GCA_910584215.1 uncultured Roseburia sp.
CGGAAAATCCCAGCAGGTAGGCGAGCATCCCAAACCGGGAGCCCAGCGCGTTCTGCTCGCTGACGTAGCGGTCAATCAGCAGCCGGATTTCTTTTGATAAATCCATCCTTTCCAGTTCGCTGGAGTATACGTCAGACTTTCGGAGAATCGCCTGGTATTCCCCGTCACTGCTTACAATGCCGTTCATGACGCTGTGCATGCGTGTGTCCATGAGCTGGTACAATGCAGAATCTTTTTCCAATCCAATCCCTCCTACTACAATATATTTATGGTTAATACCCCTTACAGCCAGTAAGGAATTATCCATCTTGTTGCTTAAGCTGTTAGAATGAGTGATGCAGATGGTCTGGCAGATCCCTCCTGGAACTTTACGTCCGTACGGAAGTCAGCCAACCAGCCCTCATTCGCAGCATTCGTTTTACGCAGGTTGAACCTTTAGGCGTTCGTGTGATGCCCAGTAGATTGAACAGGCAATGAGTAAATCTGGTATTGACCATTGCTACTACATGGTAAAGGAGTATCTGTTATGAACGCTGTTGGTATTGATGTTTCTAAAGGTAAGAGTACCGTCACAATCCGGAGGCCGGGTGATATTG
>CAJTYI010000231.1 GCA_910584215.1 uncultured Roseburia sp.
TTTTAATCGGTGCATCCCTTATGCTTCCTGCCGCTGACGGCACGGAGGATATTCTGGGTATTATTGGCACGCCGGGCTTTGGAGTATTTACAGATTATGCAAATTTCAGCTTTTCAGGATTTGTGTTTAATCTGGTATTTTGTGCTACTACTGCTACCATTGTATCTGGTGCAATGGCGGAGAGAACAAAATTTTCGACCTATTGTCTGTATTCTGCCATTATATCAGGTATTATTTATCCGGTAGAAGCACACTGGACATGGGGCGGCGGATTTCTGGCAGAAATGGGATTTCATGATTATGCAGGTTCCAATTGTATTCATATGGTAGGCGGCATCTGTGCGCTGATTGGAGCAGCAATGCTTGGTCCGCGTATTGGAAAGTTTACAAAGGATAAAAGTGGTAAGATTACAAAAGTAAATGCTTTTCCGGGTTGTAATCTTGTGATTGGTGCATTGGGTGTATTTATTTTGTGGTTTGGCTGGTATGGATTTAACGGTGCGGCGGCAACTGATATTCCGACGCTTGGAAGCGTTTTTCTTACTACAACAGTGGCACCGGCAGTAGCAACCGTTGTATGTATGGCGTTTAC
>CAJTYI010000232.1 GCA_910584215.1 uncultured Roseburia sp.
TGTTGCCTTTCCTGCTAATTCTTTCGCCTTTCCCAATTCTCCTGAAAAAGATTCTTTTCCAAATAAAGCCATCTTTCTTCTACCTCCCATTTTTCATCGTTCAAATATCTACCTCGTTTTATCTATCTTTTACCCAACTATGCGGCTTCGGCATACCCGTCTTATTCTTCTCCTATTTACGCGAACGCTGCAGCCAATCTCAAAGCCGCACTGCTCCACCCAGTTCCCTTGTATGATGAACTGCAGCACATTTTTCCCGCTGTTAATTGTAGTGGAATAAGCTTTTATCCTGTGAATGCTTCTCCCGCCATCATCGGAAAACGCACTTTCTCCATAAATTCCCTCTACTCCATCACGGAATGAAGCCTTGTGCATTCCTTTAAAATATACTGGTTCAGTTCACAGCTCATGCTCCGTTCCCTCCTGTCTTTCGATGCCGAAAATACCCTCATGGGCTATAATCTGTTTCCTGTCATTCACGGTTGTTTCCGAACCTTCCCCATGGAGCAGGTATACGGGCAGGTCATGGTCAAAAAATTCCAATGCCCTTTCTTGCGTCAGCGGCAGCATTTCGCCCCATG
>CAJTYI010000233.1 GCA_910584215.1 uncultured Roseburia sp.
CTTCGTTTGGTGCACCGTTATCCAGTTTGTCAAACTGCTTATTTAATATGTTGGGGTCAATCCTCAATCTGCTAAACTTTGACTGTCTCCGGTTCCTATCTTGCTTTAAAAATCTCATTTTGCCTGCCTCCTATAAATTTTGTTAGACCTAAACTTAAGTCAAAACTTAAATTTAAAATCTACACTCTTTTATTATTACAGTCCATGAACAGGCACTAACACTGACACCCCAACAGTTTCCAGCTTTTCAACCTTGCTGACAAAAAAAGAGGTACTGCCCGGGATTCCTCCCAGGCAGTACCATCTTTCACTTTTTAGGCCCATCGTAGAAGCGGTAGAATTACGGTACGGCTCCCCTAAACCTCTACCGGGCTTTCTCCGTCAGACCCGAAAGCCCTTACGGCTCTAGCGTCCTGCGCCTGCCGTTTCTCAATGGCTTCCTTCAAAATCATGTCCTTCACCTTCATGAGCCGGATAGTTGTCGCACGGTCATTTTCGTCCAGCTTCATGTTGATATACCGGATGGCCTCCTGGGTGTTGGGGATCATGACGTACTCCAGGGCGTTGACACGGCGGC
>CAJTYI010000234.1 GCA_910584215.1 uncultured Roseburia sp.
CGGGTCGGCAGATCGAAATGGAGGGGACGGCGGGGAGCGGCATCCGGGAGAGCCGCTCCGCAAAGCCTCTGGCCACGATGACCAGAAGCGACAGGAAACGACAACGCCCGCACAGCGTTGTACTGTGCGGGCGCATGAAGTGACATAGTTCTTTATGTACTTACATATTTCATGTATATAGCCGGAGTAACCCGGCGGAAGTGCTATGCTTTTTTTGACGAGTTAGAGGAAGCCAGGATAAAAAAGGACATGACGATACCTCCAGGATACCGCCATACTTCTGTGAGTATAAAAGAACGGCGGCCTTGATTTTCTCAAAGCCGCCGTTTTGGGCGTGACGATGCTCTACTGTACGACGGCTTTTTTCTTTTGCCGTCGTGCGGCAGTTCTTTAGCCTTGCATTACAACGCACTCGCCGGAGCTGGTCTGTGACTCTTTGCTTGACTGTGTGTGTTCGTCAAATTCCGCTTGACTGTATTTCTCAATGCCGGTCAGCGTTCCATTCCCGGAGGTGTCCGGGTGGGCAAAGTCACGGACTGTATAAATGTCAACGGTTCCGTCTGCGCTCCCCAAAAC
>CAJTYI010000235.1 GCA_910584215.1 uncultured Roseburia sp.
TTCTTGGTAATGTCCAAAATCGCCTGCGGCATGGTCGCTGAGAACAGGATCGTCTGCCGCTCTTTGTTCGGAATATACTCAAGCACTGTCTCGATATCCTCGCGAAAGCCCATATTGAGCATCTCATCCGCCTCGTCAAGCACGATGGTATCCACATGGTCACAGCGGATGGTCTTGCGGCGCAGATGGTCCATCACACGCCCCGGCGTGCCGATGATGATCTGCGTTCCCTTGAGCGAGCGTATCTGCTTTGTGATATCCTGTCCGCCGTAGATTGGAAGCACCTTGACGCCATGCATATATTTGGCAAGCCTGCGGATTTCCTCGGCCGCCTGCACTGCCAGCTCCCTTGTCGGGCACAGAATCAGTGTCTGTGGATGCTTGATCTCCTTTTTGACCTTCTCAAGCACCGGAATGCCAAATGCGGCTGTTTTTCCGGTTCCCGTCTGCGCCTGACCGATGAGATCTGTCCCGGTCATTGCGATGGGAATCGCCTTGCTCTGTATGGGGGATGCCTCCTCAAAGCCCATTTCCTTGATTCCCCGGAGAATCTCAGGGCTTAAATTCAGTTC
>CAJTYI010000236.1 GCA_910584215.1 uncultured Roseburia sp.
CGGCCACTTCTTCCTCGGAAAAATGGAGCCGCCCACGCTTCACGCACTTTCCCGGCGGCCCCTCTGGTTGTCTGGCGATAAAAGCACCTCCTTCCTCTGGATAGGAAAAGAGCCAGCCCATACCCTCCGGTATTGCGCTGGCAGGTCACGGCCTCGGGCCAACTTGGCCCGAAGCCCGGCTGCTATTCTTTCCCGGCCTCCGCCTTCCGGTCCTCGGGCCGGGTGGTCATAATGGAGTAGAGCTTTGTATTCTTCGGGAAACGGTCAACAAAGGGAATCGTCACGTTCCCAAAGAACAAGAGCCCCTCCCCGGAATTGCTGTGCGTCACATAGGAAAGCTGGTGGGGGCTTACCCCTAACTGCTTCGCCAGAATCTGCCGGTCCCCCTGCGCCTGGGAGAGAAGCACCATGAAATCGCTGTTCTCGAAGATGTTCTCGATCTGCCGGGAGGCAAGGAGGTCCTTCACGTTCTGGGTCAGGGCGCTGGGGACACAGCCCTTTTTGCGGAGCATCTTCCAGATGGTCACAAAATAACTGGAAGTCAATTCGTCCTGCAAAAGTACATGAAACT
>CAJTYI010000237.1 GCA_910584215.1 uncultured Roseburia sp.
GAATACAGGAACGATTTAACTTATTTCACAAATGGGCAGGGAGTCTGCTTGACAGAGTTAAAAGGATACCAGCCAGCTATTGGTAAATTTATTTGCCAACCCCGCCGCCCGAATAGCCGTATAGATAAGGTTCGGCATATGTTCCACAAGTTAGCTTAACAGCTTGCAAAAGTCATATAAAATGAGATTTGAAAGGATTAGAGACTAATTATGATGAAATGCGAATGGATATTGTGTCCTGTTTGTGGGAGCAAAACCCGTAATAAAATTAGGAAGGACACTGTTTTGGAGAATTATCCCCTTTATTGTCCAAAATGCAGACAAGAAAGATTGATTAAAGTTGACAACTTGAAGATAACTGTCATCAAAGAGCCAGACGCTTAAGACGCAGAGCCGATGAAATTGTGGAACAATTCACGAATCATCGGCTCTTTTTGTTTCGTATTTGAAAGAACAAACTCACCAAATAAAAAAAACGATATTCGGGTGGGTTATTTTGTTATACCCTAAATTACCCTCTGAATTTGTTTTTAAATTTGGAGGGATTTTTTTATGTCCTTTTTTCG
>CAJTYI010000238.1 GCA_910584215.1 uncultured Roseburia sp.
CATTTCGATACGGGGCGGAAAGGGACAGATCGAAATGGAGGGCGGGGAACGGCAGCGGGCCTCTGGACACAGTGTCCAGAGGCTCCGGGGTATAAAAATGTCCGCATGGCGCAAGGCCATACGGACGTGTCGGGGCGACAGGATTTTACAATTTTCGCATTTGCGGTCAGGGCTTCCCTTTAGAGGGGGAGGGCTTTTTTTGACAGATCAAGAGGACAAATAATATAAAATGGCACGGCGTAACCTCCTTTTGCCGCCGTGTCAGTAAAAAACGACGGTCTTGAAATCGTTGTTTCAAAACCGCCGTTTGGTATTTATTCAGAGCGCGTTAATAGACAGCCGCCCATCCAACGGTTTTTTTATATGCCGTTTCCGTTGGCGGCTAAATGGCTTATGAAATCTGGATATTACGCTTTGGTAATCGCGTTTTGGAAAGAGCGATAAACGCTTTCCCGGTCAATATAATTTGTTCTAATCGTGCCGGACATCCAGGGCTTTTCCGCCACCCATCCCCGGTTCTGGTCTATGAGCGCGTCCAGCGAGTCCATCAGCCGGTCCATAAAC
>CAJTYI010000239.1 GCA_910584215.1 uncultured Roseburia sp.
GGGTAGAAAGCCCCCTTGTATTGGCAAGGATTTTTTTAACGGGTTATCCGTCCCTTTATATCGTATATGAAAATAGAAATTGCTATTTGCAGGCAATAAAAATCCCTCCAAACTTGAAACAGGTTTGGAGAGTGTTTGTTAAGTCTTTCGGGCATAGCAATACCGCCCACCAAATCGCCGTTTTTTTTAATTTGGTGGACGTGCCTACCTCTGGTTATGTAAAAAGAAAAGCCGACAAACTGTGATTGCTCACACGTTCATCGGCTCTGCATCTAATGTGTCTGGCTCTGTGATGACTATTGTTTGTAAATTTCTCACTTCTATCAATCTTTCCTGCCTGCATTTCGGGCAGTAGAGAGGATAATTTATCAGAATAGTATCCTCCCTAATTCTGCTGCGGGTTTTGCTCCCGCAGACAGGGCATAATATCCATTCTGTCTGTTTCAATTTCTTGCCTGCCTTTCTTTCAAAAATAATGGTACTGTTTCCGATGCCTGCATATCAGATATACCGTCAGCATAAGCGTGAAAAGCTCCGCAAGCGGTACTGCAAGCCATAC
>CAJTYI010000240.1 GCA_910584215.1 uncultured Roseburia sp.
GCCAGCTGCGAAGCGCGTCGCGCGATGTGGCCGCAGGGGCAGATCAGGTATCGTCGGGGGCGGTAACACTCTCCCAGGGTTCTACAGAGCAGGCGTCCGCGGTTGACGCGCTGGCCGGTCATATTGATTCCGTTTCGGACAGTGTCCATAAAATTGCGAAAGGCGCGCAGGAGGCCGACCGCATTGCCCGCGAAGTGAAGGACGGGCTGCTGGAGAGCGACAGGAAAATGCAGAATTTGACAGTAGTCATTCAGAATACCAGTGAAAAATCCTCGGAAATCCATAAGATTGTTAAGACCATTGAGGACATTGCATTCCAGACAAATATCCTTGCCCTGAATGCCGCGGTAGAGGCCGCGCGGGCGGGCACAGCAGGAAAAGGCTTTGCCGTCGTGGCAGATGAAGTTCGGAACCTTGCCGGAAAATCTGGCGATGCAGCAAAAGAAACAACGACGCTTCTGAATGAAACCGTAGATGCTATGGAAAAAAGCGTACATGCGGCGCAGGATACTGCGGAATCTATGCTGTCAGTCGTAGAACAGGCGGATCGAAT
>CAJTYI010000241.1 GCA_910584215.1 uncultured Roseburia sp.
GTCTTAAGCTTAGCACTCTTGATTGTGATCGTTCCCAGTTTCTTGTCACCGCTGAATACTGTCTTGCCGATCGTCGCTAACACTGTGCTGTTGATTGTTACTTTGGTGAGCTTCGTACAGTTTGCAAACGCATTGTCCTTGATCGTCGTCACATGCTTACCGACCGTGATACCCGTCACTTTTTTGTTGCCCTTCATTGCATTCTTGCCGATGGTCGTTACCTTGTAGACTACTCCGTTTTTGTCTTTGACGGTATCCGGAATCTTGATGGTCTTGCCCGTATTCTTAGTACCAGTAAATTCGACGGTCGGTGCTTTTCCACTCTTGGTTACTTTGTAGTTGTTCTTAGATACAGTAAACTTGGCGCCGACTTTCTGGGCTGCCGGAGCCTGCGAGCTGCCCGGTGCCTGGGAACTTCCTGGTGTCTCGGAGTTGCTCGGTGCCTGAGAACTGTTTGGAGTCTCGGAGCTGCTCGGAGCTTGGGAACTATTCGGAGCCTGGGAACTTCCTGGCTCTTGTGAGCTGCCCGGTGCCTCGGAACTGCCCGGT
>CAJTYI010000242.1 GCA_910584215.1 uncultured Roseburia sp.
CCCATATCTGAAAGTGGTTATGGTGGAGAATTACAATGTGTCAAAGGCTGCGAAAATTATTCCGGCATGTGATATTTCAGAGCAGATTTCGCTTGCGTCTAAGGAGGCATCCGGCACCGGAAATATGAAGTTTATGTTAAACGGCGCAGTGACTTTAGGCACAAGAGACGGTGCCAATGTGGAAATCGGCGAGCTGGTAGGTGAAGAAAATATTTATTTCTTCGGTGAGAGCAGTGAACAGGTAATCAGGCATTACAAAAAGAGTGATTACAGTGCGAAACAGTATTATGTTGATGATGAGGAAATCAAGAAAATGGTTGATTTTATCATCAGCGTGCCGGTGATGAAGGCGGGGGATGCGGAGAGTCTTTTAAGACTTCATGCGGAGCTGATTAAAAAAGACTGGTTTATGACGCTTTTAGATATTAAGGATTATATCAGAGTAAAGGAAATCGCGCTGAATGATTATGAAAACAGAATGGAATGGGCAAGGAAGATGCTTGTCAATATCAGCAAAGCGGGCTTCTTCTCATCAGACAGAACGATTG
>CAJTYI010000243.1 GCA_910584215.1 uncultured Roseburia sp.
CATTCTTTTTGTTTGGGTTTTACACTGTATATTCTTCTCTGTTTCTTGCGCTTGGAAAGGGTGCAAAAGGATTTGTTCTTGGGGCTTGTAGACAAGGAATTTGTTTCGTTCCTGTTATTTTACTTCTTCCAAAACTCTGCGGCATAAATGGAATACTTTATGCTCAACCGATAGCTGATATACTTTCAGCTATTATTACCGTTTTTATGGCATTACAGCTTCATAGAGAGTTAAATACAGCAGAAGTACAGACTTGTCCTAACAAACAACAATAACTTTTTCGTCTATGTAGAGAATTAACTCAAATTTGTATAATTCATATTATCTGCCGCACGACGGCAAAAGAAAAAAAGCCGTCGTACAGTAGATACGTTTTCATGCGCTTATAACGGCGGCTTTTGAGAAATCAAAGCCGCCGTTTCTTTGTTTCTATTATCCAAAAAGGAATGACGCGGTTTTTTAGAAAAGCGGCGGCTAAAAGGAGGTAGCCGCCATGAAGCGCATAGCGTATCGACAAAATCCGACGGTCATTGACACATTAAAAAAA
>CAJTYI010000244.1 GCA_910584215.1 uncultured Roseburia sp.
GGCGTGCGCACGGTTTGGGCGGTCTGCAACATCGTCCTTGCGTTGACGGGCCTCCTGCTCTCCGTGGTCTGCGTAAAGAACGAGGAAAGCCGGAGCGCCGTCAATATCATGTCCACGGTAATCAGCGTGGCGCTGGTGCTGATGATGCTGGGGATTGTCACCCTTGCCCTGGTTCTGAACTTCTTGCAGTAATAACAGATCAGGAAACTGCCATATAGCCAATATTTGAAAAACTGCCGCACGACGGCAAAAGAAAAAAAGCCGTCGTGCAGGGGTTGTATCACCATGTCCGAAAGGGGCGGCTTTTGAGAAATCAAAAGCCGCCGTTTTTATATTCAATGGCGGCAACAGGAGGATGCCGCCATGCAATTAGAGGTAGATAGGCAAATATCAAAAAAAGCCCGGTTCTCGTAGCGGCATCCCCTATCCAGGCTTGCGAAAATAGTCGTTTTCTGACGGCTCATAATACAATCTCCAGCACCCGAATAGTTTCACGCTATCCAGGTGCTTTTGCATTTCCAGGCCAACGGCATCGGCCCCGCTGC
>CAJTYI010000245.1 GCA_910584215.1 uncultured Roseburia sp.
CCTGTTTTTCCATTCCCTAAGCCACTCTAATTTTTCCCAACTTATATCTTTTGTTTTAATATCCTCCTGATTATCCCCGCCTAGTACAACGAATATTAAGTAATTGGCAGTTTGACTTGTTTATTTCCCTGATAGCACTACTCCCCAAGCCTCGACGTAGCCACCGCTACGCCTGCGTTTGTGAAGCAGCACTCTCAGGAAAATTTTCTGCGTCAAACTATCCAAAACTTAATTTTCGTTGTACTAGATATAAATAAAATCTATAAAACAGCTGGTGATAATCAGAGTTTTCATTCACTGGCTGCTCATTTAAAACACCATCAATATACTCTTTTTCAGCCTGACCCACTTTCTCATATGGCTCATAAGTTAATAACGTTAGCATTAATTTCTGCATAATAAAAGACCTGCCTTTCTAAAGACAAGTCTATCATAAAAAACCTTGCAAAACTACCCCTGGTATCGACAAACTTTTCCCCCAGGTCGGAATCAATTTTTTGGTCTGTAAAAAGTCCCTCCATGACCGCTGTCGATCACTACTACC
>CAJTYI010000246.1 GCA_910584215.1 uncultured Roseburia sp.
CCATTCTGACAGCATGTAAAACCCGAAAAAATACCCACCACCTTTTTTCAGTAAGAAGGTGGTGGGCTTTTTCTTGGGGCGCTTGGGAGCCTTAACTTAATGACATTGCTGCTGCACGACGGCTTTTTTCTTTTGCCGTCGTGCGGCAGTTTTTGTCTTTCTATTTACTTAGATGCTGATTATGGGTTGAACTGTTCGCATAAGGGAACAGCGGGGCCGCAGTTCAAATTGGAAAGTCTCGCGGTCTACGATTCCGAGGGTGCTGTCGCTGTCGTATAGCTTCAGCAGGAACTCCGCCATCTGCTGGCTTGTATGGTAAGTTCCAAACGCTTTGTCATAATCGTAGGCGTCCACGTTGTTGGCCTTTTTCCCGAACTCCGTCTGCGTTGCCGCAGGAGCCAGAACCTTGGCCCGCATTTTTGCGCCTGTTTCGATCAGCTCCCAGGCCAGCCCCTCGGTGAACGTACTGACATAGAATTTTGTCGCGCAGTAGGTAACAGCCGTGGGGACAATGGTATAGCCGCCGCAGGAGGACAGG
>CAJTYI010000247.1 GCA_910584215.1 uncultured Roseburia sp.
GGGCGATCAAAGCCGAAGTTCAAAGCTGCACTTCGGTATGGGCCTATATATTACAAATTCCATTATGGAACAGCACAATGGGCAGCTTGTTTTAGAAAATTCAAAAGAAACCGGCGGTGCAAAGGTTACTATGAAACTTCCCTGCTGATTTCCCGATAATGTAATGGACGGCTTTTGTGGCCGTCCATTTTTTCAAATCTTTATGAAATCTTCAAAAATTCCTTTTATCATGTATCTAAAGAAAAACTATCTGCCCAGCGGCAAAAAAGAAAAAAACCGCTGCTGGGCAGGCCGATTTCTCATGTCCAAACGCTCTTTCCAGCGGCGGTTTTGATTATTCAAAGCCGCCGTTTTTATATCCACCGGCGGCAACAGGAGGACGCCGCCATGCGACTATGGAGAGATAGGCACTTGTCAAAAAAAGCCTGACCCTTGCAACGGCGCCCCCTACCCAGGCTTGCGAAAATAGTCGTTTTCTGACGGCTCATAATGTTGTTACTTGCCCCCGAATGGCCTTGTGCCGTCCGGGGGCTTTTG
>CAJTYI010000248.1 GCA_910584215.1 uncultured Roseburia sp.
TTCCTCTATGGTGAGGGTGTATTTCTCCCAGATGGGAACATCTGCGTAATTCATAAAACCTCCTGTCAAAAAAATAAGCCTGTGCAGAATAAGCACAAGCATCACTTAAAGTTACTGTTTCGTTGTTACGCCATCCCCGTCAAATCTATGCTGACAGCAAGGGAGTGATTGAGCTTCGGCATTATGCTTTTGGGAAGCCTACCGATATAGTTTTCCAACCGCCGCTTGTCTATGGTGCGGATTTGCTCAGCAAGGATTAAGGAGTTTTTGTCAAGTCCCTCAAAACTGTCTACCTCGGTATGTGTGGGCAGTTTTGCCTTTGTATGCACTCGGCTTGTAATTGGGACGATAATAACTGTCGGGCTGTGCGTGTTCCCTATATCATTGGAAATGATAAGTACGGGTCGCCTGCCGCCCTGTTCCGAGCCGACAACGGGATTTAAGTCTGCGTAGAAAATGTCCCCACGCTTGATAGTCCTTTCCATTATATGTTTAACCTCCTATCTGGATTTTAGGCAGGAGCTTCCTGCCTATGTA
>CAJTYI010000249.1 GCA_910584215.1 uncultured Roseburia sp.
GTGGGCCTTTCCGATTGCGGAGGTGATGTCGCTGGCAATGACGGTGATTTTTCTGATTAGGGTTAACAGCAGGGTGATTCGTCATATCGGGGAGGAGGCGAAAGAACGTCCCGGGGCAGATGCGGTTTCGTAACAGTTCTGCCGAATGACGGCGGAGTCGTTGACAGAGTGCAGGGAAAATGATATGATACATGGGCAGATGAATGGAAATGACATATTTGTCATAAACTAAGCCGTGATCTGACAGGCGGATATGGCGGAATTGGCAGACGCGCTGGATTTAGGTTCCAGTGGGAGACCGTGCAGGTTCAAGTCCTGTTATCCGCATAAACAGGGGCTTTCGAGACATTTTGAGTGTCTTGGAAGCCCTTGTTTTTTGTGTTTGACAGCAATTTTGACAGCAACGGGGAGAAAAAAGGGGAAAATTGCAAATTTTGTAAATTTAGTAAAATACCTCAATATACCGTTTTTTCGTTTTAGCCGTATAATGGAAATAGGATTTATAAATGAACGAGGGGAAAATTTTAT
>CAJTYI010000250.1 GCA_910584215.1 uncultured Roseburia sp.
TGTAATGCTTTGTAATCCATGCCGCCGGTTTATCCATATTCGGTATAATGGCCTTGTGGGTTGTCTTTCTAATCGCTTTGTCAAACATCAGAAGCATAGACGGCAGCACCGTCACACAGCTTATCACACCAAATACCACGCCTTTTGCCATGACGATCCCCAGATCCCTGCCCAATGTAAAGCTCATAAAACACAATGCGATAAATCCGGCAACTGTCGTGACAGAACTTCCTACAACAGAGGAAAATGTATTCGCGATCGCATGGGCCATCGCACGTTCCTTATCGCCCTCGTATCTTTGCTGGTTCTCCTGATAGCTGTGCCAGAGGAAGATCGAGTAATCCATGGTCACGCCGAGCTGCAGGACTGCGCTCAGCGCTTTCGTAATATAGGAAATCTCTCCCAGGAAATAGTTGCTCCCCATATTGTAAACAATTGCCATTCCGATGCTCAGCATAAAGAATACCGGAAGCAGCCAGCAGTCCATAAATACAGAAAGCACGATACAGCTTAAAACGACAGCGATCA
>CAJTYI010000251.1 GCA_910584215.1 uncultured Roseburia sp.
TGTTTTCGCCAAAACTTCTCAAGGCGTTTACGGAGGTGAAGCCGAGCTTCGAGCATCTGCTGGCCATGTACCACGATGAGGAGGGAGTATTTCACAGGCCATAAAGGTGATTGTTATAAAATTTATCAATATACATTACTTATTAAAATCGAGTGCGCAGGCACTCGATTTTTTTAGAAATAAGGATGGTATGCTGAATAAGTGGAAGTATATGCCAGCTCCGCACAGAGTATGGAAAACAGACCTTAAAAGAAATTTCCAAAGAACTGACAAAGGAGTTTGGAAAAGGTTTTGACGGTCTCCGATGAGGGCAAACGCAGCTTTTATGAAAAAGAGGCTGTCAACTCCGGCTGGTCGGTACGGGAGCTGAAGCGGCAGATTGAAAGCTCCCTGTATGAACGTCTTTTATTATCCAGCGCTGACGCCAAGGATATTTTTTGAAAAAATTTGTCCGCTGTAACATTTCGCGGACATTTGCCTGTTATACTATCTGCAAAAAGCAAAGGAAGTGAGGATATGAAGCAG
>CAJTYI010000252.1 GCA_910584215.1 uncultured Roseburia sp.
GTCAGTGAAAAAAGTATTTATCAATGCAGCGACTGCAAAGATTGCCCCAACAAAAAAGAGTGTATAAAAGGGAACAACTGCAAAACGCCAATGGAAGAACGTAACAAGGTGCTTTCTGTGGCAAAGACATTTCTTAAATACCGGAAAGAAGATTTGGATCGGATTCTTTCAGATGAAGGGATTCTTCTCAGAACAAACAGGAGTATTCAGGCGGAAGGCTCTTTTGGCGAGTTAAAACAAGACATGCAATTCCGAAGATATTTGAGCAGGGGTACATCAAATGTTCTTGCTGAGAGTGTTTTGCTTGCAATGGCAAGAAATGTAAACAAACTCCACAACAAGATACAAAAAGGGAAAACAGGAAAACATTTATTCTCCTTGAAAAGCGCATAAATTAAAAAGGATTAAAATTTTTAATGATCCTATTTTTTAGGTGTATTAAAGTACGCCCTTTTTTAATTTAAGCAAACATTTCCGACAGAACAGATCAAATATGACCATAAAAAAGGCAAAAAGGAAGCTGCC
>CAJTYI010000253.1 GCA_910584215.1 uncultured Roseburia sp.
GGGCGGATAACCTGTTAAAAAAATCCTCGCCACTGCAAGGGGGCTTTGTACCTCAAAAGTAGAAGTCAAATCTCTACATAATAGAAATAAACTCTCCCTAAACCGTAAAGGTGTGACAGCCTTTGCGGTTTTTCTTTTGTCGTTTTTTGCAGGAATATGGCACAAGCCTGTTTCTGGCGTGGGATGCCGTTCTCCGCCTGCCAATCTGGATTTTTCAAAAAAATTCAGATTGGAGGTAACAGGAATGTCATTCAATTATGGCAGAGAAGAAAAGAAATGGCGGCTCTGGAAAGAAGCCGAGGAAAAGCAGTTACGGAGCTTGGGTGTCAGCGAGGACACTATCGAACAACTCCATACCCACGATTGGGCAGTCTTTAACTCTGATAGGCGGTATTACCGCAGATTGCAGGACGCAGGTACATACCTTGAGGATTTTGCCGATGAAACAGCACAGCCCGAAGTGAAAACCGTTGAGGATTTTTTAGACAGCATCGAAAATCAGCGGCTTTACCAAGT
>CAJTYI010000254.1 GCA_910584215.1 uncultured Roseburia sp.
GGAGATTAAAAAGTTTGGATTTGGCCTGATGCGTCTGCCGCAGAAAGACGGTGCGATCGACGTGGAACAGGTCAAAGAGATGGTGGATCTGTTCATGGACACGGGTTTTACTTATTTTGATACGGCCTGGGCCTATGCGGGGAGTGAGGACGCGATCCGTCAGGCGTTGGTGGAGCGTTATCCGAGGGAGAGATATCAGCTGGCCACGAAGAATGCGGCGTGGATCAACTGTAAGACGAAAGAGGAGGCGTACGCGCAGTTTGATACATCGCTGGCGCAGACGGGGGCCGGATATTTTGATTTTTATCTGCTCCACAATCTGGGCGAGGGAAGGTCGCAGTATTTTGACGACTATGAGATGTGGGATTGGATCCAGGAGAAAAAGCGTGCCGGTCTGATCAAGCATGCGGGCTTTTCTTTCCATTCCACGCCGGAGGAGCTGGAGGAGATCTTGGACGCGCACCCGGAGATGGAGTTTGTACAGCTCCAGATCAACTATGGGGATTGGGAAAATC
>CAJTYI010000255.1:0-234 GCA_910584215.1 uncultured Roseburia sp.
TGAAGGAGCAGATTTTATTATTGCAAAACCGGCACTCGGATATATGGATGTAATTAAAGATATTTCTTTGCATTATAACATCCCGATTGCCGCCTATAATGTCAGCGGGGAATATTCCATGGTGAAAGCGGCGGCCATGCAGGGCTGGATAGATGAGAAAAAAGTAGTAATGGAAAATATGGTTGGATTAAAAAGGGCAGGTGCAAAAATGATTATTACTTATCATGCGCTTGC
>CAJTYI010000255.1:244-514 GCA_910584215.1 uncultured Roseburia sp.
TGCAAAATGGATAAAGGAAATGGAATAGGGAGCCGGAAAGGAACAGAGAAAAATGAACACGATAATAAAAGACGCAAAATCAAAACAAATATTCCAAAAGGCGAAAACGCTTATTCCGGGCGGTGTCAACAGTCCGGTTCGGGCTTTTGGTTCCGTAGGAATGACACCAAGATTTATTCAGTCTGCAAATGGAGATAAGATAACGGATATAGATGGAAATGAATATATTGATTATGTATGTTCATGGGGTCCCGGAATATTGGGACATGC
>CAJTYI010000256.1 GCA_910584215.1 uncultured Roseburia sp.
GCGTTTTTCTATCCAGGCGGTGCTTCTGGACACCGTGTCCAGAGGCCCGCTGCCGTTCCCCGCCCCTCCATTTCGATCTGTCCCTTTCCGCCAACATCGAAATGGAGGTTACATATGACAACCATCAAATTGAAGCGTTACTACCCCTATCTGACCGAGAATATCACGCTGGAAGTCTCCGACGAGATCGCCGTTGTGCTCTCTACCGGGGGCCGTCAGTGTGACAGCTACAAGCGCCGCAAGCGGGAGCATAACGAGTGCTCCCTGGACGTTGACCCCGGCTTTGAGCCGGATGTGATGTTCCCGCCCCTGACCCCGGAGGAAATCATTCTGGACGAGGAAAACCGTTCTGTCCTCTACGCCGCTCTTGACCAGCTCCCGCCCATCCAGGCCCGGAGAGTGTATGCCCATTATATCTTGGGCAAGAAGAAGTCCGAGATTGCCAGGGCCGAAAATGTGGAGGGGAGTGCCGTTTGCGACAGTATCCGCCGGGGCCTGAAAAATCTCTCTG
>CAJTYI010000257.1 GCA_910584215.1 uncultured Roseburia sp.
TAGCAGAAAAATCTGCTTTGTCAATACATTATGAGAAATGTTAAAGATGGTTGCAATAAAAGGGAAGCAAAACTCAGGTTCACTTCTTAAAATCAGGGGGGCTGCAATGACTGTATCAAAAGTTTTGCGGGTATAAACCGCAAAACTTTTGATATTAAGTGAGTATTACGGTTATAGCCATATACTTTAGCGATATAAAAATACCCCCGCATCAACAAACAGACCAGCGGAAATTACCAGGGAATCAAGACGATGCACGTTTCGGATTTCCTGTTGAGCACGGAATATTGAGCCGCTTCCGGTCGGGAAGCAGCTCAATCCTTGGGGGACTGTATCCAAAGAAGTGCCGTGTGGTTCCACACCGATGTGGAACGGCAGAATCGATAGCCCAGCTGGTCAAAGGCCCGGATATCCTCCGGGCTTTTGATTTGGTTCTCCGCTAGCCAGTGTACCATCTGCCCACGGGCCATTTTGCATTTGGTGGCTTTTTCGACGACCTTGCCGTCTTTCC
>CAJTYI010000258.1 GCA_910584215.1 uncultured Roseburia sp.
CGTTCCATTTTCCTCACAAAAACAACATTATAGATATATCTCTGCCGCTTTTGCAAAAGTAGCTTTCCTCATGATAAGTTCCGACTGTTTTTCTTCCGGCAAACCCTCAAACACACCTTTATAGCCCTTCTCCAGCAACGGTGTGCCTTTTGCCAGTAAATACAGTTTTGTATTCAGCCATTCTTCCCACAAATCTTCAAATAGTTCCACACTGTCTGTAAAAGTTATGGCATCTTCAAAACCATGTGGCAGATTATAATATTTTAGCATTACAAAGCCATACCTGCCTACATCAAGCACTACGATATTCTCCATCTCATACAGCTCTGCAAACGCATCTGCCACCTTTTGACACTTTGTCCGTTCTTCCTCTGTGATATAAATTTTCTTTTCCATATAGCCTTACCTCGTTTCTTATAAAATTTTACCATATTCATTTTATAAGAACCACCTGCACACCAGCTTTTCTTCCACTTGTTTTTGGCAAAACCCACGTTACGAACAATTC
>CAJTYI010000259.1 GCA_910584215.1 uncultured Roseburia sp.
TGTAAAGACAAAAATTGAAGCCCTTGGCGGAGATATAGATGTTGATACAAAGCTAGGCGAGGGAAGCTGTTTCCGCATCAGATTGCCGCTTACTCTGGCAATTATACAGGCACTTATGGTTGAACTGGGAAATGAGAAATATGCAATTTCTCTTGAAACAATTCAGACGATTGAGGATATTTCCATAGATGATATCAAATATGTTCAGTCAAAAGAAGTAATTCATTTAAGAGGCAGTGTTATTCCGATTATCAGGCTTGATTCGATTCTTGACATTGAGCCGGTAGAAAAGGAAGAAAACGAGGATAATAATCTTACAGTTGTTATTATCAGCAAGGGCGAAAAGCTTGCAGGACTTGTAGTTGACCGCTTAATCGGACAGCAGGAAATTGTAATCAAATCGCTTGGCAAATATATCAGCAACAGCAAGATTATCAGCGGCGCAACTATTCTTGGAGATGGCGAAGTAGCATTGATTCTTGATGTAAATACTTTAGTATAGTGGAGG
>CAJTYI010000260.1 GCA_910584215.1 uncultured Roseburia sp.
TTGGCATTCTGACTGTCCACTGTATTGTGTGGTTTACACTCTATGTTTTGATTTCCACCAATCATAAAAGGCAAGTAACTCTATAATCAGAAAAACATCTGCCCAGCGGCAGAAAAGAAAAAAACCGCTGCTGGGCAGATCAATTTTCTGTGTCCAAAAACTATTTCTGTCGGCGGTTTTGACTATTCAAAGCCGTCGATTTTCTATGCTCAGTTGGCGGCAACAGGAGGTCGCCGCCATGCGATTACAGGTAGATAGGCACTTGTCAAAAAAAGCCTGACATCCACAGCGGCATCCCCTACCCAAGTATGCGAAAATAGTCGTTTTCTGACGGCTCATAATACTATGTCCCGCGCCCGAATGGTCTTGCACCGTCCGGGCGTTTTTCTATGTCCAGGCCAGCGATACCGACCCCGCTGCCGCTCCCCACCCTCCCATCTGAATTTCCAAAAAATTCAGATGGGAGGAAACGGCCATGGCATACAATCATGGCAAAGAAGAACGCAA
>CAJTYI010000261.1 GCA_910584215.1 uncultured Roseburia sp.
CCTGCCTCTTCCAAAATCCTGTCAGTCTTTTGGATAATTCAGTCTTGTCTCATCGATATCCAGCAGGGTCTCCTCCAAAAATCTCCCGGCCACATACCGGGCCATGGGCAGGTTCATATCCAGATAATTGCCGCAATCCCGCGCTGCAGCCCCCGGTACCTCCCCGTCAAAATCACGGATAAATGTAAACATATCCACCATCAGCGGAACAATATCCCTGGATTGATAATCTCCAGTCAGCAGCAGGTAAAACCCGGTCCGACAGCCCATCGGGCCGAAATACAGAACCTGGCCGGACATATCCTCCCGGTTCCGCAGATACGTGGCGCCCAGGTGCTCAATGGTATGCACCTCAGCAGTATTCAGAACCGGCTCATAATTGGGCCGTGTCATACGAATATCAAAGGTCGTGACAACCGTATCCCCTGCCTGATCCTTTCTCGATACATAGATGCCCGGAAGCAATTTTAAGTGATTAATCGTAAAACTGGTGATTTTCTCCATCAT
>CAJTYI010000262.1 GCA_910584215.1 uncultured Roseburia sp.
ACTTCCTTTGCTTTTTGCAGATAGTATAACAGGCAAATGTCCGCGAAATGTTACAGCGGACGGATTTTTTCAAAAAAGTGCGTTTTCTTTATTATAGGATAGCCTGCTTTTCCGTACAAGGCGCAAAATATGAATTATAAAGTTTAATCTTCCTGCATATAGCAACATTCCATTGAGAAAATATGAAATATACAATGTAGATGGGTGGTGCTATATGGCAAATATCAAAGATTGTCCCGGCTTTGAAACTTTCGGCGCAGATGTAAAAGAGGCGCGGAAAGTAAAGCAGTTATCGCGTAAGACGCTGGCGGAACAGGTCAATATCGACTGGCGCTATCTTGCCAACATCGAAAATGACGGCACGATTCCCAGCCTGCCGGTTATCATACAGCTTATCAAAATCTGCGGGCTTCCCGTGGAACGGTATTTTAACCCGGAGATCATGCGGGAGGAAAGCGCACAGCGGCAGCGGGTCAGCCACAAGCTGAAACTCTGCCCGGAAGA
>CAJTYI010000263.1 GCA_910584215.1 uncultured Roseburia sp.
CTTTGGGCACACCGGAAAGTTTATCCAAAATCGCCTGATTTTTGACCTCGTAGGAGGTATCCTCCCCTAAAAAACGCGCGGAATACACACCTGGCGCACGGTCAAGATAATCTACTTCAAGCCCCGAATCGTCGGCGAGCACGATTGCGTCCACACAGGAAGCAACCGCCCGTGCCTTAATCCTGGCATTTTCTTCAAACGTCGCGCCGTCCTCACAGATTTCGACCTCGACACCTGCTTCCCTCATCGATAACACTTCCACGTCCAGATCTGCCAATATCTCGCGGATCTCCCGCATCTTACCGGCATTTCCGGTTGCGAATACAATTTTTTTCATCGGTCTGGTTCCTTTCTTTTTCGGTTATAAGTAACGAAACTATAGGTTGTTAGCCGTTGTTTTGACTGAATAAATATTCCTATGTGCAGCATATTTATTCTATCGTAAACTTCTAAAAACTTTTTCTTTTTCACAAGGTAAATGCGGCAATTCATCGTGAGTTGGCG